>NZ_JANSHM010000013.1:0-51074 GCF_047461635.1 Synechococcus sp. W55.2
CTGGTAGTAATCCGTACTGAACATATTATACATTATTTTCAGTATAGTTGAGCTTATTATTGACTAGAGTCATGCTCTCCCGGTGGTCTCTATGCTGAAATCGCTGCCTGCTCGCCCATTGTCCTGCTTTCTTGTAGCCGGCCTGCTGTTGGCAGGGGGCGTTGCGTTTTTGGCCCCCCGTTGGTTCCCGGCTCTGGCCAACGAACAGGCTGTTCCTGAGGCCGAACTGGCGCTTCGGCCCCTCTTGCCTCCGGGATCCCGGATCCTCAGCTCGCGGCGATTGAGCGACACAGAAGCGGAAATTTGGGTGGAGTCTCGGGGGGGAACCAGCCCTGTGATCATGCGGCTGAATGCTGCAGGGACTTGGGAACAGGATATGAGCGCCACCTTGGCCCGCGGAGCCAGCCAGATGCAAGCTCTCGCCCGGCAACAAACGGTGAACTTGCCTGCCGGCTTTGGCCAGACCGCCCCCGATCAACCCCCGCCGCCGGTGCCCTCCCTTCTGCAGGCTACCCAAGCTGCCTCTAGCCTGATCCCGCCAGTGGATCGAGAGCAGGAAACTCAGCGGGCCTTGAGTGGGGCTGGCCGTGTGGATCCCTTTGTGCCCCAGAACATTCGCGCTCCTGAACCGCAGATTGTCCTGCCGCCCCTGCCTCCACCTCCGGTTTTGCCCCCTCCTGGCAGCGGCAATGGCGCCCCTGTAGCCGTGGCTACCCCGATCCCAACGCCTACCCCTGACCCAGCTGCGTTTGCCCGCAGTGTACAGGTTTCCGGGATGATACAGATTGGCGGCGAGTCCTTTGCTCTGGTTTCTGGCCCAGGTGTCATTCCCGCTGTGGTGCAGGCCGGGCAAAACTACCAAACCGCCAAGGTGGCCGGAGTATCGGTGCCAGAGCGACGGGTTGTGCTCTCCGAAGGGGGAGAAACGGTCGTGAAGCAAATGGAAGACACCAGCGTGATTGTGGGTGCGCCCTAGCGTCAGCGGTAGCAAGACACCGGTGGTACAACAGGCTTATTTCCAGCAAAACGGTTAGCTGGGTTGATTCCCATTGAACGGGCTTAGAGCAGCCGTAGCTCTCAAGATCTGAGCTGGGAAGAGCGGAGTTGCCAGATCTCCAGATTTTGAGAAGATTTTGAGACCTGGGCAGCAAGGCCCAGAAAACATCAAAAGCGGGGTTCGCTGCTGAGGCGGGAGGGCTGCTGTTTTAGGTAGCGCAAAAACTCCCGCAGCTCGGCGTCGCTGAGTTGGTGGCGAGATTTCTTCTGAAAGCGACGTTCCAAAAACTCTTGTCCTTCCTTGCGGCCCCAGCCAATGCGCTGCATCTCCACATCCGTTTGGGCAATGATGTCCGATAGGTCATCCCCATAGGCCGCCGGCTCACTTAGACCGGGCAGCTCTGGGGAACTTGGCTTTGCAGGGATCCCTATCGACTCGGGGGCTGGAGAAGCAGGGGAAGACTGAGCGTGTCCGTTGGCCAACTCAGGAGTTGGCAGATAAGGCACCCTGGCGGCAGCAGAATCCATGCCCAAACTCAAAGAGGAAGTGGGGCGACCAAATCCTGCGTGGTGGAGGGCGCGCTTCAAGGCAGCATCTTCCGCCTCTTCGACGGTGTTCGAGCCAGCCATGCCACTGCCCAAAACCGTGTTGTTCACCACCACCTGGGCTCTGACAATGTAGATCCCTTCTTCCACCCGCAACAGATCGGTGAGCAAGCTGCCCATGGGGTACCGCTCTCGAAAGTCTTGGATCATGTTGGCGTCAGAACCTGTTGCTGCTGAAGCTCTGACTACAAGCTAGCCCGAAAGTTAACTTGGCATCCAGATCTCAATCCAATCCCACCCTCAATATCGACATTGAATTGATATAAAGCGAGAGATCTCAACAAGAGGGAGCTGTCCGAGCAGATAACATCCCGGCTGGTGAGGGTATGCTATGGCCAAGGAATCCAGTTATATTAAGCAAGCGTCAACCCACGTGGCTGGCTTGGAAAACCTGAATTATCAGCAGCTCAGCCTTGACTCTTAGCTCTATTGTCGGCGCCAAGACAGATGGGGGACTATGGCCAGCGATACCATCGGGGTCAGCTCAGCGAGTTTGGGACGGGCAGCCATTCGAGAGCGCAACTACGGCACTGCTTTGCAGTTGCTCCGGCGGGCTTATCGTGCGGATCCCAGCCCAGAGAATGCCCGTTGGCTGGCCACTGCCTATGAAGAAGCGGGGTACCTGCAATTGGCCGCTCTGTACCGAGAATTGGCCCAAGAGCGCAGGGAGACTCCCAAAGCGATTCAATTTCAAGCCCCCAAACCTCCCGGCATCCTTGAAGAGCTGAAACAGCCACCGCCTGAACCGCCGGATCGCAAGACCATTCCCTTGCCGCAGCCGATCCCACGCCCAACCCCGCCCGCATCTCCTCCGGATCAGCCAATTTGGGTTTACAAGCCCACCCCCATCGATCCCAAAAGCATCAGCCGCCAAGCGCCCCTTCGACCTCAAGCTGCAGAGCCTGCCCCTTCCCCTCAACCATCGGCGGAGAGGGACAACTATCTGCCGGTTCAGCACGCCCCGGATTTGAAAAACCCGCAGCAGGGATCCCCCTTTGTGCGGCGACTGAACCAACTGCATCGTCAGTTTAAGGATCAGCCCACAGCGGAACTGGCGCTACAACTGGCGGAAGCCTACGACGAGCAAAAGAACTTTAAAGAGGCCCAGCGCTACTACCGAGAGGTTTTGGATCTGGATGACTCTTGGCTGTTACGACCGATGGTGCAAGAGCGCCTAGAAGAGCTGCGGCAACTGCAGGAGCCAACAGCCGAACAGAATCCTTGGGCAGATCTCTCAGCCCAAAACTTGCTCAAGCTAGGAGAAAAGTTGGAACAGGAAGGGGAAGTGGCTCGTGCCGAGCAAGTTTACCGGCAGATCCTGAAAATGGATGTCACCCTGGATGTCCATGCTAAGGCTCGCAAGGGTCTAAACCGGCTCTATCCCGACGGAAAGCGGTGATTTGCAGGCCACTCCATTCCCCTCACTCGGCGCAATGGGGAAGCAGCTCACCCTTCCCGAGGATCGAGGGCGTCCCGCAAACCATCCCCCAGCAGGTTAAAGGATAGAGAGGTCAGCACCACCATCAAAGTGGGGGCCAGCACCAGCCAGGGCTGTAGGATGATCACCGAAGCGTTGGTGGCCAGCGAGAGCATGTTGCCCCAAGAGGCATCCGGCTGTTGGATCCCCAACCCGATGAGGCTCAGCACCGACTCTGCCGCAATGTAGCCGGGCACCGCCAAGGTTGCCGAGATCACCACATAAGTAGCTGTCTGGGGCAAAATATGCCGCACCAGCAGATACAGGGATCCCGCCCCGGCCACCCGCGCTGCCTGCACAAAGTCCCGCTCTCGCAAGGACAGCACCTGCCCGCGAATCACTCTGGCTAGGCCCGCCCAACCGACAAAAGAGAGGATCACCACAATCACCAAAAAGCGCTCGGCATTGCTGAAGGGCACCCCGGTCAGCGGATTTACCTGCAACACCGCTGCCAGCGACACCAGCAGATACAGCGTCGGAATCGACATCAACACCTCTGCCAAGCGCATCAGGAGCGTATCCACCCAGCCCCCAAAGTAGCCGGATATGGCTCCCACCAGCAGGCCAATGGGGAAAGAGATGCCAATGCCCACCAAGCCGATAAACAGGCTGACGCGCCCGCCATAGACCAAGCGACTGAAATAGTCCCGACCTTGATCATCGGTGCCCAGCAGGTGTAGCCGTGCCACAGAGGGCTCTTCGCCGATTGGGGATCCCACCTGTCCCTCTTCTGCAACAGGCCGCAGCGGGACGGTGCCGAACAGATGCCGATTGGAGGGGATCAACCCCAACCAACGGTAGGGAGTACCGGCCACAAACAAGCGGATCCCGGCTGGACGGCTGGTATCCACCAAGAGCGGGCGTTCTCCCGTTTCCAGATCCACTGGCCCCTGGCGGGTTGGATAAACGTGGGGCCCAATCCAAGCGCCCGATTCATCCCAAAAGTGAATGGCGGTGGGCGGCAGAAGGGATCCCCCCGGTTGAGATTCCAGTGGGCTGTAGGGGGCAACGAACTCGGCAAAAATGGCGCAGGCGTAGAAAACAAGAAGAATGTAGGCTCCTGCTTGGGCCCATCGATTGCGGCGAAGCCGTTTCCACCACTGCATGAGGCAAAGATTCCGGTCGAGTCCAGTTGAACCAACTGCCAACGCAAATTGGCTTTCAGTGTAGCTGATCGTGTCTCGTTCCAGTTGCAGAGAGGGCTGCAAGGTGTCACCGATTCATGCTGGCAGGACGAGTCCCTTCCCCAGTCCAAGACAAGCTCAGCCTGCCAAGGAATAGCTGGGGCTGTAGAGGGCCGTCATCTCCATCCGCACCGCAGCAATCGTCTGGGGCAGCACCCCCACCAGCCGTGCCAAAATGTCATCGGGCAATTGGCTAACCAAATCCGCAGAGAAAAATTCCTCTAAGCTAAAGAGCAAAACCCGCGCCCGCTGGGCCGGCAAAGGATTGTCGGTGATTTGCTGCAGCCAACGCATCCAGTGCAGCCGCTTGGCATAGGCATTTTGCCGCTCTTGGTGGTCTTGCGGATGCAGCAAAACCACATCCCCAATGGGGACAACGCCGCCGGACTCCACATCCAATGGCCCCCCAACAGCAGCACCCGGCCCGGCAAACTCGGCATGAAACGTCTTGCAGATGATCAGGGCGTTGTGCCGCTGGGGATCCACCATCAGCAATTGCCCACTGCTGAGGGTTCGAATCAGCTGGCCAGGCTCAACTCGCTGAACCAGACTACGGCTGGGGGGAAGCTCGCTCATAGATCTCAGGATATCCTAACCTTCCCTTGCCTTACATGGTATCTTTAACTTTCTCAGAGCTGCTTGACGCAATCTTCATACTGAGCCCTCTATCGAGACTTTGCATGAGACTTTGCATGGTGAGTATTGCCAGAGGGTCTTCTTCAGGCTGCCGCTGGGCTGAGGCTGATCTTGCCGGTAACATGGATTCTGGTGTCTCCAGCTTGGCAGCGGCCAATGCGACGGGCGTAGGGGTAGCCGGCACTGTGCAGCTCTTGCAAGAGGTCTGAGGTGTAGCCGGGATCCACCGCCACCAGCAAGCCCCCGCTGGTTTGGGGATCTGCCAGCAGCAGTTGCTGCCACTCGGGCAGGGATTCTGCCTGTACCCCCTCATAGCCCTGCCAATTGCGACGAGCCGCCCCTGGAAAGATCCCCGCCTCTGCCAGCGAGAGCGCTTCTGCCAAAAACGGAATGGAAGCCAGATCCAAACTGGCCCCCACCCCCGAGCCGCGACAGACTTCCAGCAAGTGTCCCACCAGGCCAAACCCTGTTACATCCGTCATGGCGTGAACTTGCGGTCGCCGAGCCAGTTGCGAGCCGATGCGATTCAGCTGGGTCATCACCTGCAAAACTTCCGCGTAGCCTGCCGCACTGAGCTGACCCTTTTTCAGAGCGGTGGTCATCACCCCGATCCCCAGCGGCTTGGTCAGGATCAGATCGTCCCCGGCTTGGGCCGTGGCATTGCGGCGAATGTGGTGTGGATGGGCCAAACCTGCTGCCACCAAGCCGAAGATGGGCTCCGGCGAATCGATGGAGTGCCCCCCTGCCAAAGGGATCCCGGCTTCTTGGCAAACCTGGATCCCTCCGGCCATGATCCCTTGGATGGCCTGCATCGGCAGGGTATTGACCGGCATGCCCAAAACTGCCAAAGCCAGAATGGGAGTGCCCCCCATCGCGTAGACATCGGAAAGGGCATTGGTCGCCGCGATCCGACCAAAATCCACCGGCTCATCCACAATCGGCATGAAGAAGTCGGTGGTCAAAATTAGGGCTTGGTGGTCGTTTAGTTGATAGACAGCCGCATCATCGCTGGTTTCAGCTCCCACCAACAAAGCCGGATTTGGGGATAGCAGGGGCACATCCCTGAGAATTTGTTGCAGCAGGGCCGGGGCAATTTTACAGCCGCAGCCACCGCCGTGGGAGTACTGGGTGAGGCGAATGGGAGCATCCATAGATTCAGGAAAAGGGAAAAAACATCAGCTGACTTTACTGTAGCGGCATCTGCAGGCAGTCGAGAAATGGACACGCTGAGTTAAGGTTAAAGGGATCCCACTATCCATAGCGTTGCCATGTCTTTTGTTCCTTTGCATCTCCACAGCGAATACAGCCTCTTGGATGGCGCCAGCCAATTGCCGCGTCTGATCGAGCAGGTGGTGGCTATGGGTTTGCCCGGGCTGGCCCTGACAGATCACGGTGTCATGTATGGGGCGTTAGAGCTGGTGAAACTGTGTAAAAGCAAAGGGATTACTCCAATCATCGGCAATGAAATGTATGTAATCAACGGCGATATCCGCGACAAAAGCCGCAAGTACCCCAAGTATCACCAGGTGGTTCTGGCCAAAAATACCCAGGGCTACAAAAACTTAGTGAAGCTAACCACCATTTCCCATCTACATGGCATTCAAGGGAAAGGGATTTTCTCTCGCCCCTGCATCAACAAAGAGTATTTGGTGCAATACAAAGAAGGGCTGATCGTCACCAGCGGCTGCTTGGCAGGAGAAGTGCCTCAAGCTATTTTGCAGCGGCGGCCAGAAATTGCCCGTGAAGTTGCCGCTTGGTACCAAGAGCAGTTTGGGGATGATTATTACATCGAGATTCAGGATCACGGTTATCAAGAAGATCGCTTTGTCAATGTGCAGTTGGTGCGCATTGCCCGCGAATTGGGGATCCCGATCATCCTCACCAACGATAGCCATTTTATTTCCTGCTGGGATGTAGAGGCCCACGATGCGCTGCTCTGCATTCAAACAGGCAAATCCCTTACTGAAAAAAATCGCCTTCGCTACACCGGAACCGAATACCTGAAAAGCCCAGAAGAGATGCGCCGTCTCTGCTGTGACCATTTGGAACAGGAGGTGATTGACGAGGCCATCGCCAACACCCTGAAGGTGCTGGAAAAGATCGAGGGCTATGACCTATTTGGGGAAATGCGCATGCCCGACTACCCGGTTCCACCGGACCATTCTGCCGATAGCTATCTCACAGAATTGGCCTGGCAGGGGCTGGCGAAGCGCTGCGGTGTTGCTCAGCCGGATCAGATCCCCCAAAACTACCAGGAGCGCCTGCGCTTTGAGCTGAACATCATCCAACAAAAGGGCTTCTCCAGCTATTTCCTGGTGGTCTGGGACTATGTTCGCTATGCCCGCGAGCACGGGATCCCGGTGGGGCCGGGGCGAGGCTCGGCAGCAGGATCCCTGGTGGCCTATGCCCTACAAATTACCAACATTGACCCGGTTAAATACGGCCTACTGTTTGAGCGATTTCTCAATCCAGAACGTCAATCGATGCCGGATATCGATACGGATTTTTGCATCGAGCGGCGGGGAGAGCTGATCGACTATGTGACCCGCAAATACGGCCAAGAGCGAGTCGCCCAGATCATCACCTTTAACCGCATGACCTCTAAAGCCATTCTCAAAGATGTCGGTCGAGTCTTAGACATTCCCTACTCAGAAGCCGACAAAATGGCGAAATTGATCCCGGTATCCCGAGGCAAGCCCGCAAAATTGGAAGAGATGATTGGCGAGGATACTCCCGCTCCAGAGTTCAAAGAAAAATACGAGAAAGACCCAACCACCCACCGCTGGATCGAGCTGGCACGTTTGTTGGAGGGCACCAACAAAACCTTCGGGGTTCACGCTGCCGGTGTGGTGATTGCTAAGGATCCCTTAGATGAGATCGTGCCTCTGCAGTACAACAATGAAGGCCAAATTATCACCCAGTACTCGATGGAAGATATAGAGTCTTTGGGCTTGCTGAAGATGGACTTTTTGGGTCTGCGCAACCTGACGATGATTCAGCGGGCAGTGGAACTGATCCGAGAACACAATGGCGTCAATATAGATCTGGATAACCTACCCCTAGACGACAAGAAAACCTACCAGCTTTTGGAAAAGGGAGAGCTGGAAGGGATCTTCCAACTGGAATCTTCTGGCATGAAGCAGGTGGTGCGGGAGCTCAAACCTTCCAACCTGGAAGATATTTCTTCAGTATTGGCCTTGTACCGGCCAGGCCCATTGGATACGGGAATGATCCCCGACTTTATCGATCGCAAGCACGGTCGCAAACCGGTAACCTATGCCCACGAACTCCTCAAGCCCATTCTTCAGGATACCTACGGAGCCATCCTCTACCAGGAACAGATCATGCGCATTGCCCAAGACATGGCCGGATACACCTTAGGCCAAGCCGATCTGCTGCGGCGAGCGATGGGGAAAAAGAAAGTCTCCGAGATGGAGAAACACCGCGAGCAATTTGTGCAGGGGGCAGCCAAGCGGGGTGTAAGCCAAGAAGTTGCCACAGAATTGTTTGATCAAATGGTTGCTTTTGCCGAGTATTGCTTCAATAAATCGCATTCTACTGCCTATGGGTTGATTACTTTTCAAACAGCTTACCTCAAGGCCAATTACCCAACGGAATATATGGCAGCCTTGCTCTCTTCTGTGGGGGGAGATCAGGACAAGGTACAGCGCTACATTACCTATTGCTTGTCAATTGGGATCCAAATTCAGCCGCCGGATATCAACCGTTCTGGAATGGACTTTACTCCCCAGGGATCCAGCATTTTGTTTGGTCTGGGGGCAGTGAAGAATGTAGGGGAGGGGGCCATTCAAAACATTTTGGCTGCCCGTCAAGCTGATGGCCCCTTCACCTCTCTGGCGGATTTTTGCCAGCGGGTGGATCTGCGCATTGTTAACCGTCGTGCCCTGGAGGCCCTGATTTGTGCGGGCGCTTTTGATTGTATTTCTGGAAATCGTAAACAACTAATTGCCGATTTGGATCCCATCCTCAGTTGGGCAGCGCAGCGAGCCAAGTCCAAAGCCATCGGCCAAGCCAGCTTGTTCGATCTACTGGGGAGCAATAGCAGCGCCGGCAATGGATTTGTGGAGGCTCCGCGTGGGCCGGCTACTGAAGATTTTCCACCCCAGGAAAAGTTGAGGCTAGAACGGGAGCTGCTGGGGTTTTATGTCTCGGATCATCCGCTGCGGCGCATTCAGGAGCAAGCGCGGCTGCTGGCCCCTGTAAACCTAGCTGACTTGGGCGGCTGCGCAGCCGATGCCTCTGTGGGCGTTCTCGCCCTGGTGACTGCTATTAAAAATGTCACAACCAAGAAAGGGGATCGCATGGCCATTTTGCAACTGGAAGATCTCACCGGCAGTTGTGAAGCAGTGATCTTCCCCAAAACCTATGAACGTTTGCGCGGTTGCCTGGAGGTGGATCAACGGCTATTGGTTTGGGCCAAAGTGGATCAGCGGGATGAACAGGTGCAACTGATTGTGGAAGATTTACAACCGATTGAATCTGTTAGTTGGGTAACGGTGGAGATCCCTCTCGACTCTGCTGGGACACTGGAGGATCGATACCGTTTACAGACGCTAATTGCTCGCCAACGCTCGGAAATTAAAGAAGAAAATCGCATTCCTGTCGTGGCTGCCATCACCGCCCATCCCCATACCCTTTGGGTGAGAATGGGATCCCAATTTTGGGTTAACAATGCCCAAGCCGCCGTTGAAGCCCTGCGTCAAGCCGGCTACACCGCCCGCAGCGAATCGCTGCTCTCTCCATAGGCATGGCAGAGAAAGCTCCGGCAGCAGCAGGAGAAATTCAACGGAGCTGTTTCTCAAGCCAAGCCCGCAACTGGCTCACCGTCAGCCGAGGGGAAGGACGTGGCAAAGGTCGCTCGGGATCCCCTGCCAGGGTGAGCACGGGAACTTCCAGTTGGTATTGCTCCCACCAACTCGGGTTGGAGGTGATGTCGCGGACTTCCAGATCACGGATTTCGGGGATCTGCCGCAACTTATCGGCCAAGCCTTCGCACAGGTGGCAGCCGGGCTTGCTGTAGAGAATCAGCGCAGGCCAAGGGGATGGCATAGCGGATCCCTAGCGGGTGACGCTACAGGCCAGCCGCCGGTGTTGTAGGGAAGGCATCTGCCGCCTGACCAACTGGAAACGCTCTGGGTTAATTTCAGCAATGGCCACCCCCGGTTTTTCGCCACCCGCATCCGCCAAGATAGTCCCCCAGGGGTCCACGATCATGGCATGGCCGTGACACTGTCGCCGCTCGTAGTGGGTGCCCACCTGGGCGGGGGCTATCACGTAACAGGTGTTCTCAATGGCCCGGCATTGCAGCAAAACCTGCCAGTGATCCCGACCCGTGTAGGCCGTGAAGGCGGCAGGGATGAGCAAAATCTGGGCTCCGCGATCCACCAGGGATCGGTACAGCTCTGGAAAGCGTACGTCGTAGCAGACCGACAAACCGAGGTTCCCCAGTTGCTCTTGCTCGCAGGTGACCACCTCATCTCCGCTGACCACCGTGTTCGACTCGCGGTAGGTATTGCCGTCGGGCAGATTGACATCGAACAGGTGGATTTTGCGATAGCGGGCCAGCTCTTTGCCGTCAGGGCTGTAGAGGGCAGCGGTATTGTAAACTTTGCCCTGCCCGTCCGGCACAGGATACCCTCCTCCCAAAATAAATACTTGGTAACGCTGGGCCATCTTGGCCAAAAACTCCTCCGCCCGCTCCGCAATCTCAGGAGCAAGGCGGGCTTTCTCGGCTTCCGGCCCCATGAAGGCAAAGTTTTCTGGTAGCGTCACCAGCTCGCATCCCTGGCGCACTGCAAAGTCGATCCACTCTTCCGCCTGCTGCAAGTTGCTGGCCAGATCGGGAATGCTGGTCATTTGAATGGCGGCTGCCAGATAAGAGCGCATAGACGGAAACTCCAAAGGATGCTAAAGGGGATCCGGCCGGCTAGCCGACCAGATGCCACCAGCCGAAGGCAGGCCCTACAAATCGGATCACCACCCAAATGATGGCCAGGAGAATGATGCCTGCCCAAGCGCCACGGGTTGTCCAATTGTAGATGGCGCGAGCTTGCCCTTTGGTGAGGGGAATATCCTTGAGGTTGGGAAACACCAGCTCTTGGTCGGGATCTTGGCTGATGCGGGTTTTACGGCGCTTCGCTTCGCCCATGGGGTGGCCTCCAAGTTCTTCGCTGGGGTGGCGACTTTTATCTTAAGGCCTTCTGCCTTGGTCACAAGACTGGGTTGACATCCATCTGCATCACAATCGCCTACTTGTGCCATCGGGCCACGCCAATCCATCCCTAGCCGGAAATCCACAAAGGGGATCCCTGGTGCTCTTGGGGACGATTGCCATCCTCTTCGGTAATGGCCACAGCCCGCACCCATTCTGTAGATTCAAACACCGGCGGTAGGCGCAGCTCCTGTTGGCGATTTCCTGTTTCATCCACCGGAAAAGCTGCCACGAGAACGGCCCCCGCCCTATCGGTGGTGAAGGGCGCCTCCGGTTCCAGCACCACCCACAGGGCATAGACCCGGCCTTCCGGCAAAGGCGGCAACCCTTGGGCCACCAATCGCCCTTGCAGGCGCTGGGGATCCACCTCAAGCTTGACCGAGCCGGCCAGGTTCTCCGCAGTCGGCTGCAATTCATAGGTCAACACCTCGCCAGGGATCCCTTGCGTCTGGGCTAGCTGCAGCCTGCGCCACAGGTAGAGGTTCCCCAGCCCCAAAGCGACGATCAAGCCTGCGGCCACTGCCCCCAAGCCCCGTTGCCAGAGACGGGATCCCTTGGCAATCCAGGCGGGGGTGCGCATCGGTTGGGCTGCCTGCTCCGCATGTGCCTGCAACAGAGAAGCCCGCAGGGCGGGGGGAGGTTGCTTTTCCTCCACGCCGTAGGCTGTCTCCAACGCCCGTTGCAAAGCCTGCAGTTCTCGGTGCAGCTCCGGGCGCAGCTTGAGCAATGCCTCCAGCCGGTCGGCCTCTTCCGGGGAGAGATCCCCCAGCACATAGCCTGCCAGCCACAGTTGCAGTTCTTCGGGAGACACAGATTCGGCTTTCATGAGGGGCCTCCCAACAACTCGCGCAGCCGCAGCAGAGCCCGCCGAGCTCTGGCTTTGACCGTTCCCAAAGGCAGATCCAGTTGCTTGGCAATTTCCGTTTGGCTCATGCCTTCGTAATAGGCCATCTTTAAGACTTGCCGTTGACTTTCGGACAACTCGGCCAAGGCCGTTTGCACCTCGGCCACCCGTTCCGCTTGGGCCAACTGCTCCAAGGTGGGATCCGCAGCAGGACTACCCTGCAATTCCACTCTGCCCTGTTCCAGGGAGCGCTGTCGATTCCGCCAAGAGCGCAGCCGATCCAAACAGCGAGAGCGAGCCAAGATGCTCAGGTAGGTGCGCAGGGATCCCCGTTTGGGATCAAAGGAGGAACGAGCCAAGTTCAAATAAAATATCCTGGGTGAGATCTTCGGCTTCGGCAGTACTGCCCAGCATTTTGCAGGCAATTCCGTACACCAAGCCGGCATGTCGGTCGTAGAGAATGGCCAGAGCTTGTGACCGGCCTGCTTTTAGGGCTGCAAACACCTCTGCATCGGTTTTTTCCTGCAGGGATTCCTCAGCTTTGTCACCCTCGATCTTCATGAGTGGGAAGAGGAAACGGGATGGAAAAGAGAAAGAAACTGCAGAGGCACAAGCATCGCCCAGAGTAATCCAAGCAGGGCAGCGGCTCTCATAATTTATCGTCTGCATAGGCGGAGGTCAACCCCGAGCTAAGGGGAGATAGAAGACCCAATCCTGAGCTGGGATCGGGCCGGGTCAAGGATCAACAGCAGCAACGATCTCAAAACGATTCCAACAATTGGTTCCAAATCAATGAATCCAAAACATTGATTAATGTTGATTAACCTTGATTTAGATAGGCAAATGGGAATCGGCTTTCCTAGAGGGCGGCCAAGCCAAAGAACGGCCCACCCGGCAGGGTGCCCAGGGATGTGGCCCGACCGGTGTTGAGGTCAATTCGATACAAGGTGGAGCCGCCGATGGCAAAGCCGGTATCCACCCCATCAGCAGTACGGATGTCAAACCCGCCCACAGGGCCGAAGTTCACCCCCAGGGGGCCAATGGGCACCTGAACCCCATCGTTGGGGGGATTCTGCAACACCAGCAGGTTCCGTTGCCCGTCGATGTTCAGCAGCCGCGTGGATTGGGCACCCGCCACATTGTTGGTGTAGGCGGCGGCGGTGATGGCCGGCTGGGATCCCTGTAGTTCCATTGGGCCAAAGGCCAAAGGTCTATCTTGGATCACTTCGCCCGTATCCACATTGATGCGGAAGTTCTGGCCATTGGCTCCCACCAAGCGCAGCCGATCCGGAACAGGGTTGAAGTCCATGCCAGAAAGCGTGCCCGCGGTGAAGGGAACCGACAGAGTGCTGGCCACGGTAGCGACACCGGTCTGCAAGTTGATGGTGTAAAGGATGCTGGTGTCGGTCAGCCCGTAAAGCAGCCGGTTGGCAGGACGCACATCGATACCAATAAGGCTGCCGTTCACTCCTGTTACCGTCAGGGATCCCTGCACAAAGGCATCGGCAGAGCGGATGAAAGTGAGGCGGTTGCCGCTGCTCAAAGCCACCAAATCCGCTTGGGAAGGCATCATCGAAGACGAAGTGCTGCTGCCACAGCCCAAGAGAGCAAAACTGCCGGCTATCACAGATGCTGCTACAAAGCTTGTGTGTTTGTGCATTGAACAGGCTCCTCAAAAGATCGACAAACCATCAAAACCACTGACAGACAAGCCCCCCTAAACCACAGAGCCTGTGGCTGCAAAGCGCTGCAGTGAAAACTTTTTTGCCCTCAACCCAGAGAACTCTGCGATTCCCTCTGCCTTGTACTGAAGGCAGTTGTTCTCCGCGATGGCAGCGCATGGGGCGCGTCTGTAGAAATTACTCAACTCCTGGAAACTCGGATGCGTGGGATCCAAGCTTTTTGGCCCAGACTTTAACTGGAAGCGCTGGTGTAAAAGCGCAGGGCAAAGCGCCAGAAGAGATGGGATCCCCACAACAGCCCTGCCGCCAGCAGAGCGGATCCCAGCAGCCACGGCCATTGGGCTCGCCCCAGCAGGGTCTCCGCCGGGATCGTTGTCAGGAAAGCCACCGGCACGACGAAGGTGAAAAACACGCGGTAGGCCACCGGATAGGCCACTATCGGAAATCGTCCTGCCTCTACTAGGCCCCGCAGCACCTCGGTGACGTTGTAGATTTTGACAAACCAAATGCTGGTGGCTCCCAACATAAACCAGAGGCTGTAGAGGATGATCAGCCCCAGCAGCAGAGGCAGCAGCCCCAGAGCATAGGCCCAAGCAGGCAAATGGAGCTGGATCCCGGCGTAGAGAATCAGCAACAGGCCAAAGCCGATATCCACCAGGCCCCAGGGGGAAAACACCCTGGCCGACAGCCAAAACTGGCTGCTTATTGGCTTTAGCAAAACAAAATCCAAGGTGCCTTCCTGCACCTGCTGCACAATGCGATTGAGGTTGACGTTAAAGAGACTGGCCGACACCCCCTGCAGAATGGTGAACACCCCCAACACGATGAGGGCTTCCGGCCAACTCCAACCGCCCAGCCGGTGCCCCTGCTGGTAAAACAACGACAGCCCAAACAGAGCGGATCCCAAGCCACCCAGACTGCTGAGGCTGGCAAAGAAAAAATTGGCACGGTACTCCATTTCTGCCGCGATTGAGGTGCTCCAAAACAGCCACAGTATCCGCAAATAGCGCAGCACCTTGGTTTTCTCCAATCTCAGCTTTTATCCCACTTGCGGTAACAGCGGGCGGTAATGAAATAGGGGTGAAACACCTCCAAAAAACAGCTTTGCAGCACCTGAAAGAATTGCTCTACCTTTTGCGGGTCGTCCAGGTGAAAAGGAAACTCGCCGTTAAACCCCTTGAAAAAGTACCAGTTGATCAAAAGCTTACCTGACGGCTTGAGCCAGTCGTAAAACTGCCGCAACTGCGCTGCCGGATCCGCCAGATGTTCCACCACATCGAAGCAGATGACCGTGTCAAAAAAGATCTCTTCTGGGAAGTTTTCTGGACAGTGGATGCGCTCGGTTAAGCCCAGCTTTTCCGCCCGCCGTTGCACAAACTGCCGATGGATGGGGTTGATATCCCAGAAGATCACCTGATCCACCGCTGCGCAGAGGGCCGCCCCGATAGCATGGGTGCCGATGCCGCCGCCAAAATCCAACACCAACCCGCGGGCATGATCCGCCACCAGGCGTAAGGTATCGCCGATGTAGTCGGTGCTGCTCAGGTGCCAAGCCGCCAAATCCAGCAGATAGGCGGATCTCACCTGATCCCGATAAAACGCATCTGCCCGATCCCAGCCAAAGTCTCGCCGGCCCAACTCCGCCAATTGCTGCTGCCCTGCCCGCAGTTTCTCCCGCAGATCGGCAGCCCCAAGGCCCAGGAAGGATCCCAGATGGGCTTCTAGGTCAAAGGCATTTTGCCAGTAGCCGCTCAGAGCAGGTGGGATGGGGGGCACAGGAGGATTCAGAAGACTGGTTGGGTTGGCTTAGGCAACAGTGAAATCCTCTTCCTCTGGCTGAGCCAGGTTTTCCGGGTTCGGCTCCGTGTCTTTATTAAAATCAAAGGTGGATGGGGATGTAGAGCTAGCAGCATCCAGAGGCTGCAATAACTTGGCTAGGGTTTCCGGGCTGAGTCGATCCGTTGTCTCCACAATTGCTGTTACGTTCGGCCCAAACCTTATCTTATCTAGGAGCTGAAGGCGATGGGACAAAACCCGTTTTCCGTTGACGAATAGGCCATTGGTGCTGGGCCTGGATCCCGGACTGCCATCGAATACCATGTAGCTGTACTGCAGGGATCCCTGTGCAGTTGGCCCTGAACCTGGGATGCGGATGAGGGAAGCGTGTT
The DNA here is from genome assembly GCF_047461635.1 of Synechococcus sp. W55.2. Taxonomy (NCBI): domain Bacteria; kingdom Bacillati; phylum Cyanobacteriota; class Cyanophyceae; order Synechococcales; family Synechococcaceae; genus Synechococcus; species Synechococcus sp. W55.2. The sequence goes on from NZ_JANSHM010000013.1 coordinate 15,826, forward strand.
TCCGAGAGACGCAGGGATCGTAAAGGCGAATATGATTGTCTTTAGACCGTCCCACTGAGTAATAGATACTATCCAGAACAACCCCCCTCTGCCCCAATCGATCCCTGAAGATCAAGACCCAGTGAACAGGGACAGGCTGAGTACTGCAGCGAGCAGAAGAGGCCATGATGAATCAGGCTGCACCTAGAGTCGCTGGTGTCAACAAAAGGGAAACTCAATAAAGGTGGGTAGTCACTTAGCTCTTAAAGGCCAAAGCAGCAGCTGCTTTCCCCATTATAAGTAGCCATCCCCCTGAGTCCAAAAGCCCAAGTTCAGCTAGGAGTAGGGGTGTTGCCGAAACAGAAACCGGCCCAGAAAACCCATTCTTATTGGTCTAAGATGCATCCAGAGTTACCCCGTTTTGGGGAAGAACCCTGAGAGCTCAACTCTCGGCAGGCTGGCGAGCAGTCTAGCATGCCCAAAGTCTTTTAGACTAGAGCGCAGGGAGGTAGGTTGCAGGTTTGGCTTGGACAGGAGATCATAGAGTTTCGTCGAAACCCAAAGCTCCCATTGACAGCGTGACGGTGGAACACAAGCACATTCAGTTAGACAGTCGGCCCGTTGGCCTGAACACAGCCACCGGTACCATCAAAGCCCAGTTGGACTTGCTACTGCTGGGGTTGGAGTCCCTGAGCGGAGAAAGTTCCGAAGCGGTTCTGGCCGCAGCCAAAGCCCTCAACTTGGAAGAGCAGATTGGCGACCGGGTGACCCTCTGGCGACTGCGCAATGCTAACCCCTTGCGCCGCAGCAGCGGTGGGCGCAAAAAGGTCGATATCGAAGAGGCCCGCGCCCTGGTGATGGTGATTGCCTATCTGGCTGCTCAGCAACAAGCCCGTATCCGCAGCACCTTGGAGCAACTGGAAGCCGCTGTCGATCAAGAGCTCAGCCCCTTCCGTCAGCCGCTGGTGGGAGATTACTTGGATGAATTCCTCTCTCACTACCGCAGCCGCATGGTGGATGGGGACGTGCGCGATGAGAATAGCCTCACCGAGCTGGCCCTGCGCATCTTGATTGAGCTGATGTTCTACAGTAGCCCGAAAGGCGCTCAGCGCCTGTGGAAAGCCTTGCTCAGCCGTCCTGAGATGGATTTGCCCGCCGGCAGCGATCTGGAGGAAGAGGGGGTAGCCCACAGCTCCGGCCCCGATGCCTCACCCTCTTCTTGAGGCAGTTTTGTCAATTATCACCTCTGTTATCACCTCTGTAGCCCTCTACCCGTGTTGTTTGCCCGCAGTTGCCATGCCCAGCCTCACCCTGATTAGCCACACCTATCAACAACCCACTTCTACGCTGACTGTACGGGGAGAAGCCCCCGCCCATTCCAATTCTTCAGACTCCTCTGCAACGCCGCCGCTGCAAGCCATCCAGCGCAGCTTCGAGTGTCAGTTGGAAATCCGCCAGGGGGAAACGGTCAAAACCTTACACGGAGATAACCTTTGGCTCAACGATTTGATCACCGTAATCGACCGCTACGTGGGATCCCACTTGAGTGGGGAACCCAAGGGAACCTTCAGCGGTACCGTTGCCATCCGTCCGCTTGATTTTATTTTTCATCGCCTCACGGTGCGCCAAGGGGAAGATCGCATCGCGCAGGTGGATTTGTCGATGACGCAGTTGTACGACCTGCTGGAGAACCTCTCCCAGGTGGCCGACGATATTCCTCAACTGGCCAGTCTGGGAACTTCGGTGGCGCGGGCTTGGTATCGACAGCCCACTGGGATCGCGGCCCTGCTGGTGGGAGGGATCGCAGTTGTGGCCGGTGTTGGGATCTGGGCCAGTCGCCCCCCTAGGGATCCCACAGCTTCCCCTTCCCCGCAAGAGCAGCTCACCATCCCTGCCTTGACGGGTCAATCGCAGCCTTTGGCCACATCCCTCCAAGAATCTGACCCAACAGCGGGAAGAGAGGCAGCAGGGGCGGATCCCCTTTCCCGTCTGCGAGACATTTTGGCAGAGCAGTGGCAGTCTCCCCCCGATTGGCCAGAGAGCTTGGTCTACCGGGTAACGGTGGATAGGACGGGATCCCCCCTGGCTGCCGAGCCGGAGAATGAGCTTGCCCGAGAGCGCCGAGCCGAAACCCCATTTGCCGACCTGCCGGAGCTACCGCCGGATCCCTTGCCAACAGGCGCACAACAGTTCCGCGTCAGCCTAGAGCCGGGCAACCAGGTGGAAGTAACCCAGGACAGGTAGGCATCCCGACAGGCCAAGCTGGGGTGGGTCAGCACTATAGTCTACCTAGGGATGTTATCGATAGTCACTTCAGGTTAGGGTGAGACCCGTGGGCCACTGAGAACAGCTCTCTGGCCCCCTGCGTTCAACGTTTTAGGTGTTGGGTGCATTGTCCCAGTTTGAATCGAAATAACCCTACTTTCAGGGCCAGGGGATTAGAGGAAGCAATCTGACCCTGAAGAGTAAGCCAGAAAGAGAGAGGCCGCCGAGTTGGGAGAGCCAGGGCCACACTGGCGACGCCGCCAATGCCGAGGCGCAAAGGCTCTACTGATCGCATCTGAAGGGTTTAATCGGCTTCAGACAGCTAGGGCAATGAGGACAAGAGGATAAAGTGGAAGAGTTCCCTCTATATCGGATCGCTGCCACTCTATGACCGCAACCATCGAAGTGCCTAAGCGAGGCTTACCTGTCACCATCATCACAGGTTTTTTGGGCAGTGGGAAAACCACCCTTCTCAACCACATCCTCAACAACCAGAAAGGGATGCGCACAGCGGTGCTGGTCAACGAGTTCGGCGAGATCAGCATCGATGCGGAACTGATCGTCTCCAGCGAAGAAGACTTGGTGGAGTTGAACAACGGCTGCATTTGCTGCACCATCCGAGATGACATCGCCGAGAGTGTTTTGCGGCTGATGGAACGCTCTGACCACATCGACTACTTGGTGGTGGAGACCACGGGATTGGCCGATCCCTTGCCGGTGGCCCTCACCTTTTTGGGGCCAGAATTGCGAGATCTGACGCGGCTAGACTCGATTATCACCCTGGTAGATGCCACCAACTTTGCCCCCGATCTGTTCAACAGCAACGTGGCCTACAGCCAAATTGCCTATGGGGATGTGATTCTCCTCAACAAAATCGATTTGGTCGAGGAAGCCGAGATCGAGCGTCTGGAAAAACGCATCCGCGAGATCAAAGAAGATGCCCGCATTTTGCGCACCGTCAACAGCGCAGTTCCCCTGGAGCTAATCTTGGATACCGATTTGTTTCAGGCCAGTTCCTTGCCCCGAGAAGAGGCCCACGTTCACGACAGTCACGACCACCATGACCATGAGCATGATCATGACCACTGCGAGCACCCTGACCATCACCACTCCCATCCCAGCCACATCGAGGCTGACGGCTTTAACTCCCTAGCCTTTGAGAGCGATCAGCCCTTCTCTTTGGATGCTTTCCAAAATTTTCTCAACGAGTTGCCCGATGCAGTCTTTCGTGCCAAAGGGGTGTTGTGGTTCGAGGAAAGCCCAGAGCGACATATCTTTCACCTCAGCGGTCGGCGCTATACCCTCAGCAGCGATGAGTGGCCTCGCCAGCCCAAAAACCAGTTGGTGCTCATCGGTCAGCGGCTCGATACAGCCCGGTTGCGGGAAAAACTCCAGGCCTGTATTGCCCGTCCGGCCACGCGGGGTCGAGGGTTTGGTCGCTGAATCAGGGATTGGCGGCAGTCCAGGCTCAAAACAGTCGGGCAATGTTCCAGCAGCCTCGATCATGAAGCCCTGAGGTGATGGCCCACTCTCCATGTCCGACATCTTTGTGATGATCCGCAATCAGGCCAACAACGCGCTCACCTCTATCGATGGGATCCCTTTTCTCAGTTTCCTGGAGCGAGAGGGGCAGTTGATTGCAGAAGAAACCATTGAGTTGATCTATGCAGATGCTGGATTTGATGACCTGCCAATTGGAGAATACACTGTGGGGGTACGGCATGAACGGGTGGAACCCCCGAAAGCCACCTGCCCGGTCAGTATTGCCTCTGAGGACGAGGTTGTTTTGGTAACATTTGTTTACCTTGAGCCCGAGCGGGTTCTGCTGACTATTCACGTCTCTGTGGAGAAGAGGTTGTAGCCATGACTGTCAAGGTCATCCCATCGCGCTCGATCAAAGCCTTTCGCTATCGGGTGTTTTGTTTGGGACAGGATCTCTGGAATGCCCGGGATCCGATTAGCCGTGCCAACCTTGCTCTGCAACTGGCGGATGCCGCTACGACTTTGGCCCGAATGGAAGTCCAAGCCGCTCAGCCCTTCAGCTCAAGCCCTTCCTATTCCCTGCCGGAAGCTGGCCATAGGTAGCCATCGATCCAGCCGGGAATCGAGGCCAGACGCAAGGGATCCCGCCTACTCCCACTCGATGGTGCCAGGGGGCTTGGAAGTGATGTCGTAAACCACGCGGTTAACGCCGGGCACCTCATTGACAATGCGGTTGGAAATGGTGGCCAAGAGATCGTAGGGAACCCGCGCCCAATCGGCGGTCATACCGTCTTCGCTGGTAACCAGCCGCACCACCACCGGGCAGGCATAGGTGCGCTTATCCCCCATCACCCCCACCGACCGCACCTCTGGCAGCAGCACGGCAAAGGCTTGCCAAAGTTTGGGATAGTAGCCGGAGCGGTTGATCTCCTGCCGCACGATCATGTCCGCTTCTCGCAGGGTTTCCAGCCGTTCTTTGGTAACCTCGCCTACAATGCGGATGGCCAGCCCCGGCCCCGGAAAAGGATGGCGGCCCACAATCTCTTCCGGCAGACCCAAAGAGCGGGCCAGTTGCCGCACCTCGTCTTTGAAGAGCTTGCGCAAAGGCTCTACCAGCTTAAAGCGCAGATTTTCGGGCAGGCCGCCGACATTGTGATGGCTTTTGATCTTGACGGCAATGCGTTCTCCAGTAACCGGATCCACATGGGTATTGGCAGACTCGATCACGTCTGGGTAGAGAGTGCCTTGGGCTAAGTACTCAAAAGGACCCAGCCGCTGGGATTCTTCCTCAAACACGCGAATAAACTCTGCCCCAATTCGTTTGCGTTTTTCTTCGGGATCGGTAACCCCCTGCAACTGCCGGAGAAACCGCTCCTGGCCATCCACGTAGTGGACGGGAATGTGAAATTGCTCTTGGAAAAGGCGCAGCAGCCGCTGGGGCTCTTCCTTGCGCATAAACCCTTGGTCGATGAACACGCAGGTGAGCTGGTCGCCGATGGCCTTGTGCAGCAGAAAAGCCAAAGTAGAGCTGTCTACCCCCCCCGAGAGGGCCAACAGCACCTTCTTATTGCCCACACGGGCACGTACCTCTCGAATGGCTTCCTCCAGAAAAGCTGCCGTTGTCCAGGTGGGCTCGCAACCGCAGATGTGATAGACAAAGTTGCGGATGAGAAAGGCGCCAGCCTCTGAGTGGGCCACCTCCGGATGAAATTGCACCCCGTAGAGACGACGCCTTGGATCGGCAATGGCGGCACAGGGGGTGTTGTCGGTAGAGGCCAAGGTGTGAAAGCCCGGCGGCAGTTCGGTAACCGAATCCCCGTGGCTCATCCACATGATGCTGTTTTCCGGCAGGTTGGTGAGCAGGTCGGTGGGATCCAAAATGTGCAGAGCGGCACGGCCATATTCCCCCTTCTGGGCTGCTTCCACCTTGCCCCCCAACTGCTGCACCATGAGTTGCATGCCGTAGCACACCCCCAGAACCGGGATCCCTAGGTTCCAAATCTCGGGGTCACACACCGGAGCGGCTGGCTCATACACCGAGTTGGGGCCCCCGGAGAGGATAATGCCCTGCGGTTGCAGTTGCCACAGTTGCTCAGCAGTGGTGCGATAGGAAAGGATTTCCGAATAGACGTGGGTTTCGCGGATGCGGCGGGCAATGAGCTCAGAGTACTGGGATCCAAAATCGAGAATGACGATCATCTGGCGCTGCACTTCGAGGGGGGAAAGGCCGGAACTGGGAGGAGATGCAGAGGGGATCACAAAACCTGGCACAGTGCACAATAAAAAAGCCGGTCCAAGAGACTAGCTTGGCTATGGATACGATGGATACGAAAGAAACATTAAGGGCTCTTCCATGGTAACAGGGGTGGAGAGCTTGCACGCGGCTGCCTGCTCTAAAAAGCCTCTGTCAGGCTTGCCGAGAAAACAGCGCTTCTCGGAGAAGTCTCGCCGAAAAACCGCCTGATGAGCCCCTGAAAAAGCTGGCCACCGGCTGGGCATGACTCCCGCCAACAACGCAATACAGAAGCCAGATGACCTAGCAAAGTTAAGACTTATGATCGTGAAGGAGCGCTCCAGGCCGGTGGGGGTATTGGTAGGGATCCGCAGTGCCATTTTTTTATGTCGATTGTTGCCGAGTCCTTTCAAACCTATCTGCGCCGCCGCCGTCGTCTTCTAGCCCGCCGTCTCAAGCGACAGCAGGGCTGGGTCGTGGTTTTGGCTCTGCTGGCTTTGTACTTGCTCAGTTGGGATGCGCTGGGCGAAGATGGGTCACTATCGCACCTGTGGAGGGGACAACCCCTGTGGCTGGTGGTGATCCCGCTGTTGGGGGGAGGGCTGTACAGCTTGGGCGCCGGGGTGATCTGGATGCTGCGCCAGCGCTGGTCTGCCCAGCTGTTGGCCGAGATGATCAGCTTGCCCCATTTGACTTTGGCTGCCCTGATCTGGCTGGGGTTAGCCGTTTGGGGAGAGCACCTTTCGCCTTTCCTGTTGCGACAAAAAAACCAATTGTTGGCGGGCCTGTTGATCAGTTGGCTGTTGGCCCAGGGGTGGAGTTTTTTCCAGACAGGTTGGGTAGTAGAGGCTGGGCAACTGTGGGCCGACTATCTGCAGGAGCTGCGCGGTTCTGTATTACAGCCCTGCTACCAGCGCCTGGAAACCTGTCGTCTTTCGCTCCATCTTTACCACGCCATTTGGCAAGACCTGCAACTGGAAGAACTGGAGGCCCAGCACCTGATTCAACTGTTGTCTGAGTCGTTGCTGCCGCTGACCCTGCCGCTCAAGGTCTATGCTCAGCGGGTTCACCATTGCTGTCAGCAGTTGGCAGCCCTGCTGGCGCAAATGCAGGAGCGGGTAGAGCGGTTGGAGCAGGTGCTTTTGAATGTAGAGCTGGAGTTGGCCTCTCATCAGTTGCTTCAGGCTCAGCCGCAGCCGGTTAACTTGCTGGCGGAAGATTGGGCCAGCTGTCAGGAGCTGGATTTGCAGGAGTTGGTTTGCTTAAACCAAGAGCTGCTGGGCACCGACCGTTCTTTGCAGGGCTTGACCCAAGAGCTGAAAGGCTGGGCCGACAGAGCCATCCCCGCTGGATTGAAACTGGGATCCCTGGGATGAACAAGGCTGACGCTTCTTCCTCTGAGCCCCCACAGCTCAAGACGCTGTGGGAAAGCTGGCTGGCGGAGCTGGGTTGGCAGCCTTCTGAACAGCAGCAGCAACAACTGCAACAGCTCTATCCGCTGGTGATGGCCGGAAACCGAACCCAGAACCTGACCCGCATCACCGATCCCATCGACTTTTGGGAGAAACACCTGTGGGATTCGCTGCGGGGCCTGCGCCTGCTGGGATCCTGGGAGGCAATCCAAGCTCAGCCCTGGCGGGGGATCGACATCGGCACCGGGGCAGGGTTTCCAGGGATCCCGGCCCAAATTGCCCTGCCCCAAACCCGCTTTACCCTGCTAGACAGCACCCAACGCAAGATTGCCTTTGTACAGGACACCTTGCAAAGGCTCTCCCTCACCCAAGCGCGGGCAGTGGCTCAGCGGGCCGAAATTTGGGGGCAAGACCCGCAGGAACGGGGCAGCTATGATATTGCTCTGGCCAGGGCCCTGGCCTCGGCGGAGACCTGCGCTGAGTATTGCCTGCCTCTGCTCAAGGTGGGGGGACGCGCCATCCTCTATCGCGGCCATTGGACCGAGGCAGAAGCCCAAACTTTGGAGCAGGCCCTTGAGCTCCTGGGCGGAAAACTGATCCATGTAGAAGCCTTCACCACACCCCGCAGCCGTGGGGTGCGCCACTGCCTACTGCTGGAGAAAGTAGCCCCCACGCCGCCTCCTTATCCCCGCTCTCCCGGCACTCCCAAACGCCAACCGTTGGGCCAAAGCAATCGCCCATGAAGGTTAGGATCCTGAGTTTCCATCTTGCTACAAAAGCTTCTCCCAATTCTCGGACAAAAAGCTGCAAGGATAGCTTTGCAAATGCCATTGGGAAGACTAAGATGTGGTTGGCATGAGGTTCGGATTGAGCGAATGGTTTAACCAGGTGAGCCTCCGAACTGAACGCTAAAGGGTAAGGTTCGGAGTGTGCTACGCCATGACCATTTTTGTGGGTAATTTGTCCTTCAAGGCCAGCGAAGAAGATCTGCGGCTTGTGTTTGCCGAATACGGCACCGTTAAGCAAATTAAGCTGCCAGTGGATCGGGAGACTGGCCGTAAACGGGGCTTTGCCTTTGTGGAGCTGGAAAACGAAGCTGATGAGCAAAAAGCCATCGACGAGCTGGATGGCGCTACTTGGATGGGCCGGGATTTGAGGGTCAACAAGGCGTTGCCTCGGCAGGCCGGTGCAGGCGGCAGTCGGGATGGCCGCTCTTCCCGCTTCTGAGTTGACTACCTACCGCTTTCTACCCTCTCTCAGATGAGGTTCGAACCAGGGATCCCGACCTGCGATCCCTGGTTTCTAGCGCGTTCCTGAGAACACTCTGCCCAGAAAGGCCAGGCTAAACCAGGCGGAGGCCACCAGGACGATGGCCGGGCCGGAGGCCACATTGAGGTAGTAGCTGGCGTACATCCCCAGCAGGCTGGCGCTCACCCCAAATAGGGATCCCAACAGCATCACCTGGTGCAATCGAGGCACCACCAGATAGGCGGTTGCCGCTGGCGTGATCAGCATGGCCAACACTAAGAGCACGCCCACTGCCTTCATGCTGGCCACCAACGTCAGGGAAGTGAGCACCATCAGCCCCCACCCCAGCCGCTCGGTGGGCAGGCCGGCTGCTTTGGCCCCCAAGGGATCGAAGCTGTAAAAGGTCAATTCCTTGAAGAAGAGGGCCACTAACCCCAACACCAAAAGGGTGATGCCCACCACTGTCAGCACATCGACAGCATTCACCCCCAGGAGGTTGCCGAAGAGGAAGTGGTTGAGATCGATGCGAGCCCGCCGTTGGATCAAAGTGATCAACAGGATCCCCAAGGCAAAAAAGGCCGAAAAGACGATCCCCATGGCTGCATCCGGCTTGAGGGGGCTGGCGGAGCGGATCCATTGAATTAAGAGGGCGCTGAGGAGACCGGCCACAAAGGCTCCCACAAACAGGTTGAGGCCCAGCATGTAGGCAATGGCCAGGCCCGGCAGCAGCGAATGGCTGATGGCATCCCCCAGGAGGGCCAAGCTTTGCACCAGCAGATAGCTGCCCACCACGGCACAGAGAATGCCGACGGCCACCGCCACCAGCAGAGCCCGTTGCATGAAGGCAAAACTCAAGGGATCCGCCAGGCTGTGCCAGAGCCATTCCATAACGTTGTTGACCTCAAACTCTCCCTAGGCAGCTGAGTCCAGCAGCAGGGCTCGGCCATAGGCCCGCTGCAACACCGCTGGCTGCAACACCTCCCGCGGGGATCCCTGGGCAATTAAGACACGGTTGAGGAGGAGCACTTCGTCGAAGTAGGCCCGGGCCTGCCCCAAATCGTGGTGCACCACCATCACGATGTGGCCGGCATCTGCCAGCTCCCGCAACACCTGGAACAAAATAGCTTCGCTGGGCTGGTCGATCCCGGCAAAGGGTTCGTCAAGGGCGTAGATCTCCGCTTCTTGCGCCAAGGCCCGCGCCAGGAACACCCGCTGCTGTTGTCCCCCCGACAGCTTTCCAATGGGGCGATCCCGGTAGGCCCCCATCCCCACCCGCTCCAGGGCTTGAGCAGCCCGCTGCTGCCCCTTTTTCCCGATGCGGCGAAACCAGCCAGCAGCTCTCACCTGCCCCATCAACACCACATCCCACACCGTGGCGGGAAACGACCAGTCGATGGCCGAGCGCTGGGGTACATAGGCCACTTGCTCTCCCCGCAGCGCTTGTCCGCCGTAGCGCACTTCCCCCCGTTCCAGCGGCACCAACCCCAACAGCCCCTTGAGAAAGGTGCTTTTGCCGGCCCCGTTGGGCCCGAGGATGCCCGTGATGCGCCCCGGCGCGATTTCAGCCTGGATCCCTTGCAGCACCTGCAGGCTGCCGTAACGCACCGTCAGATCCCGCACCACCAGGGATCCCCTGGCCGGGCGAAGAGGGAGAGGAGCAGATTGCTTTTTCATTTTGCTTTCATTTTCGGGTAAGTCCAGTGTACCCTAAAGGGGTACCTAAATCATGAAACGATAATGAAAAGTCCTGTCTTCCTTTGGGGGCGGCGCCGTTGGGTAGCGGCCTTCGGCTTGGCGATCAGCAGTTTTCTGGCCCTAGCCGGTTCGGGTTGGGCGCGTCCCCGCGTTGTGGCCACCACCACACTGATCGCCGATTGGGTGGAGCAGGTGGGCCAAGATCGCATCCAGCTCACCAGCCTGCTGCAGCCGGGGATGGATCCCCACATCTACGAGCCGGCACCGGCGGATGGGATGGCCCTAGAGCGGGCAGACTTGGTGTTTTACAACGGCTACAACCTGGAGCCGGGGTTGATGCGCCTCATCGAGGCCACAGCCCAAGGAGCGCGGCGGGTTGCCTTGGCCGAGATCCTTGAACCTATTGTTGCCAACGAGGACGGGATCCCCACTCCCGACCCCCACGTGTGGGGCAATGTGGAAAACGTCATCCGCATGGTGGAGCGCATCGCCCAAGAGCTAGCAGAATTGGCCCCTGGCGAGGCGACCTTCTTCCAAACCAATGCTGCTGCCTATCGAGCAGAGCTGGAGGAGCTTCATGCCTGGATTGGGGAGCAAATTCAGACCATCCCCCCTCCCAACCGGGTTTTGGTGACCACCCACGATGCCTTTGCCTACTACACCCAAGCCTACGGCCTGAAAATGGGGGGATCCCTGCTGGGGATCAGCACCGAAGAACAGCCCAGCGCCCAGACAGTGGCCCGCTTAGTGGAGGAGATCCGCGCTCTGCGGGTGCCGGCTATCTTTGCTGAGACCACCCTCAACCCCGCTCTCCTCCAAACGGTGGCCACCGAAGCCGGGGTCAAGGTAGCGGAACAGGAGCTGTACTCCGATTCTTTGGGGGAAGCAGGCAGCGGTGCTGAAACCTACATCGCCATGATGCGCCTCAACACCTGCACCATCGTGGCAGCCTTGGGCGGATCCCCTGAATGCTCTTGAGAAGCTGAGTCGAGGCAGGAGGTCTGAGTTTTGTATGATAGGGGCTCAGACCCTTGTTCTCTCACCTCTTCCATGCCTGCTGCCATCCATCGCCCGGCCCGCACCCTCTACTGTGGCGAAGTCCGCCCGGCCCACATTGGCCAGACCGTCACCCTCTACGGCTGGATCGACCGCCGCCGCGACCACGGGGGGGTGATCTTTCTGGATTTGCGGGATCGCTCTGGCATTGTGCAACTGGTGGCGGATCCGCAGAAAACTCCGCAGTCATATCCACTGGCGGGGGAAGTGCGCAACGAATATGTGGTGCGGGTAACGGGAACTGTCCAGCAACGGCCCCCCGACTCCTTCAACCCTCGCCTGGCCACCGGCGAGGTCGAGATCTACGCCGAACAGTTGGAAGTGCTCAGTCCAGTCGGCAAGCAGCTCCCCTTCAGCGTCTCGGGAGAAGAAGCAGAGGAAGTGCGGGAGGAGATTCGCCTGCGCTATCGCTACCTGGATTTGCGGCGGGAGCGCATGTCCCGTAACCTGCAACTGCGCCACCGGGTCATCCAGGCCATCCGCCGTTTCCTAGAAGACGAGGAGGGCTTTGTCGAGGTGGAGACTCCCATTCTCACCCGCTCCACCCCAGAAGGGGCCAGAGACTACCTGGTGCCCAGCCGCGTCAACCCCGGCGAGTGGTTTGCCCTGCCGCAGTCGCCCCAGCTCTTTAAGCAGCTGCTGATGGTGGCTGGCGTGGATCGCTACTACCAGATCGCCCGCTGCTTTCGGGATGAGGATCTGCGGGCGGATCGGCAGCCGGAGTTCACCCAGTTGGACATGGAGATGAGCTTCATGGATCAAGAAGGGATCCTGGAGCTCAACGAGCGACTGATCTGCCATATCTTCAAAACTGTCAAAGGGATCCACCTGCCCCGTCCCTTCCCGCGCCTGACCTATGCCGAGGCCATGGCCCGCTACGGCTCCGACAAGCCTGACACCCGCTTTGGGATGGAGTTGGTGGATGTTTCGGAGGTGTTTCAGGGATCCCGATTCAAAGTCTTCGCCAAAGTGCTGGCTGAGGGCGGTTTGATCAAAATCCTGCCAGTGCCCGGCGGCGATGAAAAGATCTCCAACACCCGCATCAAACCAGGCGGGGATCTGTTCAAGCTGGTCACCCAGTATGGGGCGGGCGGCTTGGCCTTTATCCGGGTGCGGCCCGACAGCCTCGATACCATCGGCGCCCTGAAAGAGAGCTTGAGCCCCGAGCAGGAGAAGCGGTTGCTGGATCTCACCCAGGCCAAGCCAGGGGATCTGTTGCTGTTTGGGGCAGGGCCGGCGGCAGTGGTGAACGAGTCTTTGGGCCGGCTGCGGCTGCACCTGGGCCAGGAGCTGGGTTTGATCCCAGAGAACGCCTTGAATCTCCTCTGGATCACCGACTTTCCCATGTTTGAGTTCAACGCCGAAGAAAATCGCCTGGAAGCCCTGCACCACCCCTTTACCGCCCCCCACCCCGACGACTTGGCCGACCTGAAAACGGCGCGGGCCCAGGCTTATGACCTGGTGTGGAACGGCGTGGAAGTAGGAGGGGGATCCCTGCGGATTTACCAGCGGGAAATTCAGGAGCAGGTTTTTCAAGCGATTGGCCTCACCCCCGAACAGGCGCGGGACAAGTTTGGCTTTTTGTTGGAAGCCTTTGAGTATGGCACCCCGCCCCACGGCGGCATTGCCTACGGCCTGGATCGGCTGGTGATGTTGCTGGCCGGGGAAGATTCCATCCGGGATGTCATCGCCTTTCCCAAAACCCAGCAGGCGCGATGTTTGCTCACCGGCGCTCCTTCCAGCGTTGAGGCGAAGCAGCTCAAGGAACTGCACGTTGCTTCCACCTATCAGCCCGGTTGAGGGAGGTATCTTCCAACGACCACGGGTGCTCGATGATTTCGGCACGGGTAACAGGGCTGCGGAGATCCAGCAGACAATATTCCTTTTCAACCAAAAGGACTTTCATTGTGGAAGCCGGGCCTTTTTAACGGGAGTTCAGGAGTGCCTGGGATCCCTTCTCCCAGCCCCAGATCCCACCTGTGGGAGGATAGAAAGGAATACACCCCTACTTTTTTTGCCATGCTACAGCTGACGGGAAAGAAAGCCTTGGTAACCGGCATTGCCAACGAGCGCTCCATTGCCTGGGGCATTGCTCAGCAACTGCACAAAGCGGGGGCCAGCCTAGGGGTTACCTATCTGCCGGACGAGCGGGATCGCTTCAAAACCAAAGTTCAGCAACTCACGGATCCCTTGCAGCCAGATTTTCTCCTCCCCTGCGACGTGCAAAGCGATCAGCAGATCAGCGATCTGTTTCAGGGGGTAACCGAAAAATGGGGTCAGGTCGATATTCTGGTTCACTGCCTGGCCTATGTCAAAAAAGAGGAGCTGAGCGGCAACTTCAGCGATATCTCGCGGGAGGGGTTTGCCCTGGCCATGGATGTGAGCACCTACTCCCTGATCGCCCTCTGCCGGGCTGCCAAGCCCCTACTGAGATCCGGCAGCAGTGTCCTCACCTTGACCTACTTGGGAGGAGTGCGAGTGGTGCCCAACTACAACATGGCTGCCGTCACCAAAGCGGGCCTGGAAACCTGTGTCCGCTACCTGGCTGCCGAGCTGGGCCCTGCCGGGATCCGGGTGAACGCCATTTCTGCCGGCCCAATCCGCACCTTGGCCTCATCGGCCATTTCCGATTTTCATGCCATGCTGCATGCTGTGGAGGAGAAAGCTCCCCTACGGCGCAATGTCACTCAAATAGAGGTGGGCAATGTGGCGGCTTTTCTGGCCAGCGACCTGGCCAGCGGCATTACCGGCCAGGTGATCTACGTGGATAGTGGGTATAGCATCCTGGGTTTTTAAGCGCTTTGGGATCCCTTGGGGATGGCTCCGGCATGAATCGCTTCTCACCCTTGCAGCGGTTGCTGCTCACCTGGATCTTGATCGTCATCAGCGGCTGGCTGGCCATACAGGTGGGTCGGCTGTTTGGGCATTTGCTCACCACCATCCTGACAGCGGCGGTGCTGGCCTTTTTGCTCAACTACCCGGTGCAGGTGCTGCGGCGCTATCGGGTCAGTCGAGGTTTGGCGGTCACCCTGGTCTTTGCTCTCTCGGTGGTGCTGCTGGTCTTGGTGGGGATCGCCGTGGTGCCGGTCTTGGCCAAGCAAGTGGTGCAGCTGGGGGCGCGGATCCCAGAGTGGGTGGACACCTTACAAAATTGGCTCGACCAGATTAGCCTTTGGGCCGCCGAGCGCAACATCAACCTTGGCCAGACGGAGCTGGTCAATACCCTTCTCAACCGCCTGCAGGCCAGCGCCGAGAAAATTGCCGGCCAATCCCTGGATCTCCTTCTGGGTACGTTCAACCAGGTGATCGACTTGGTGCTGGTGCTGGTGTTGGCCCTCTACATGCTGCTCTACGGGGGCCAGTTCTGGCAGGGGTTGCTCAGCCTCTTCCCCAAACCTTGGGGGCCGCGCATTGGCGAAGCCCTAGCCCTCAGCTTTCAGAACTTCCTCATCAGCCAGTTGGTGTTGGGGTTCATCATGGCCCTGATGCTGGTGCCGGTTTTTGGGTTTTTGCGGGTACCTTTCGGGCTCCTGTTTGGCCTGCTGATCGGCCTGCTGGAGGTCATCCCCCTGGTGGGGGGGGTGATTGGCATTGGGGCGGCGGCGGTGTTGCTGGCCTTTCAGGACATTTGGCTCAGCCTTAAAGTGGTGCTGGTTTCCCTGATCGTGCAGCAGGTGAAGGATCGGGTCATCGCCCCCCGCCTGATGGGAGAGCTGATCGGGCTAAATCCAGTGTGGATCTTGATTGCCCTGTTGGTGGGGGCGCAACTGGGGGGCATCCTGGGCGTGATCGTCGCCATTCCCCTCAGCAGTGTGGTGAAAAGCCTTTACGAGATCGCCCGCTCTGCCGACCTGGCCGCCGAAGATGGGTTGGGTTCCGGTGTAAAAGGATCCCCGCAAGGGCTCCGTCCGAGTAGCGCCAACGGCGAACCCCGCCGGGATCCTACCCTGCCCAAGCCGGAGACCCAGCAGATCTAGCCACCCGAAAAAGGAAGAAGCTCTGTCCATGCGCTTCAGGAGATCACCCTAACCGGCAGCGAAGCAGAGGCTCAATCCTGGTGAACCCAGTTGCTGTATCGATGGCTACCCTTTCCCTCGGGGAGAGGGGCCGAGGGTGTTGGGTCCAGGAAACGGTCTCGAGCTCCCTAGGGATCCCGGCTAGCGAATTTTGCCCTCGATAAAGGGCACCTCCAGCACCTTTTCGTGGTGGATAGGGCCGTGGCCGAAGTAGCCTCCCTCCCCAAACAGTTCGCCGTGATCGGCTGTAACCGTGATGTAGGTGTTTTTGGGAACCAGGTCGAACAGCTGTTCAAAGATCCCATCCAGGTAGCGCACCGCCTGGATCTGTCGCTGCCGTAGCTCTTCCAACTGGGCCGAATCGAAAAAGGGGATCCCGTCCTCTTCTCCTTCATCCAGCCGCTTCAACACCCCATTCACCCCCGAGATGCGGGGCCACAAGCTGGGATCCTCATCGGGCAGCGCGTAGGGATAGTGAGTTTCGCCCACGTTTAACAGGTAAAAGCTGGGGCGATCCGGCTCGAAGCGCAACTGTTCCACCATGGCCGCCATATCGTTGTGCTGGGGCATGAGGCGGTAGGAATCGAAATCCCGATTCAGCAGCGTGCTGGGGTTGAGCACCGGCATGGAGACCATGGCGTGGGTGGTGTAGCCCAGTTGATGCTTCAGCAGCGTCGGCAAATAGAGATGAGGCAGCAGATGCTTGAACTCAATGGGTTGCCGGGTGCCGAGCCGCTCGTTGTAGCGCAGATAATCTTGCTTGTAGTGCTCGGACGCAAAAACGTGGATGGGGCTGGTGTGGGGCAGCAGGCCCATGAGCAGGTTGTAATGGGCAGGGGCCGTCCAGGAAGCATAGCTCCAGCGCTTTTCCAGAGGGCCCAACTTCAGCAAGTGCTTGGGGTTGGCCGCCAGCAGGCTGTCGAAGCGGCAACTGTCCAAGACGATCAACAGGTAGTGATTTTGTCCCTGCGGCTCAGGTCGGGGAGCGGGCTCAGGCAAGGAAGCCGCAGAAGAAGATTTCCACCAGTTTAAGAGTCCCATTCTTCCTCCTCGTCAGAGCGCCAGTTGGGAGCAGAAGCATTGCCGACCTCCTCCTCCCGAATGCGTTCCGGCGGGATGTTGGAATAGGAGTATCGGCCTGCGTAGGGATCCGGAGCATATTCTGGCTCTGGCAGATCTTGAGGCAAATAGTGATCGGGGGAGATCATCTGGGCTTCCAAAAAGCGAACTCGGTCGCTCAACTGATTTAACTTGCGGATGGCCTGTCGCTGGAACACCCGGTCGTGCAGCCGCCAAGAGCCTACATACAAAAATCCCAGCCCCATCCCTGCCCCATAAGAGGCCAATAGCACCAACGATAGAGGAAGCGGGGATCCCGATTGCCCACCCACCACAACCCTTGCCGGGGATCCCCAGTTTTGGATGAGGAGAACGAGCAGGCTCAAGATCCACAAGCCCAGGAGTATGAAGCGAAGGTTTCTGATCGCGTTAGCGGGACGAAATTCTTGCATGGCCTCAACCCTACCCTTTATTAGGCTACCATTCTTCCCTTTCTCCACTGGCCTGGCAGCAAAGACGCTGGAAGCTCAAGCGGAGTTGTTCTCAACAGCCATTAGCCCTCTCCCTAAGGCGCGCTTCAGGGAGACCCCGGGGCGGAAAAAGTCGTTTCTAGCCGCCTGTATCTCTCCTCCAGGAGAAGGACTTGGACTGTTGAAGCTCGCTGCAGGAGCAGGTTTGCGGGTATGGGCGGTACAAGATTCGAACTTGTGACCCCTTCCGTGTGAAGGAAGTGCGCTACCACTGTGCTAACCGCCCGCAGATACCACTCTAGCAGCTATCGACTAGAGCAGGATCTCTATATTACCACGTCAGCGATTGAGCCAGAGGATTCGGATCGGCATGGGAGATGGCTAGAGATAGCCGGGATCCGGCCTGAGGGCTACAGTAAGGGTCAGGGAGCTGTGGGGTGCTATGGCCTACTCACCGACCGAAGAGGCAATTGCTCTGCTCATTGATTTGGCAGAACGAGGCGAGATCGATCCCTGGGATGTGCAGGTCATCGAGGTTATCGATCGCTTTCTGGCCCGTATGGCTCCCACCAGCAGCAGCCATGACCTGTCTGAGTCGGGACAAGCCCTGCTCCACGCTGCCATGTTGGTCTACCTCAAGGCGATGGCTTTGGCAGAACCAGAAGCAGAAGAAAGTGAGCCCAGCCCGGTGGAGGTAGAAGTGGATCCCTGGCCAAGCTGGTCTTTGGCGCACTTGGATCGCGTGTTGCAACCCAAGGCAGCACCCCGTCTTCAACGTACCCGGCCCATCACCCTCAAAGAACTCATCGCCCACCTGCAAGAGCTGGAAACCCTGCTGGAACACCAGCCCGAAGCTGCCCCAAAGCCGCTGGCCCAACGGATTTCTCGCCAGCAAGCGCTGTCGGCCATCACTCAGCTAGCCCACCCGGAAAACCTTTTGGAAACCACCGCCGAGCTAGAATCTCTGCTGGCTCAGCTTTGGCAGCAGGGTCTGACCCAGATCAGCTTTGTCGATCTCCAGCAACACTTTTGCCGAAAAAGCTATCAAAACGCCGGCAGCGGGGCTCTTCACCCCATTCAAATCTTCTGGTCATTGCTGCTGATGGCTGCCCGCTCTCAGGTAGAGCTGTGCCAAGAGGAGTTCTACGGCCCACTGACCATCCGACCCTGCACAACTGAGGGCCTGGCAAAGTAGATCCCGCCCTTGGGATCCCCTTCATCTGCCAAGGTGAACTCTAGAGAACTTTTTTGGCCGTGGCCGGGCCATCCACCTCTAGGCTTCTGAGCTGGCGTCTGAACCTGAGGATGTCAAGCGCTCTTCTGCGCCGCTCTGGCAAACGGAGAACTCAATCCGTGCCTTCAGCATCGTGCCGGGCACGATCCGCCCGTTTGAGATCTTCCCCACTGGAGCGCACCGGCAGCTCGGCAGGAGCCTCCCGATCCAGGTAGTAATCCTCCACGAGGCGCTCGCTGCTGGGATGATCTTCTCCTTCGGTAGGCAACAGTGGCGGATGCAGCAATTCAGCCGGAGGGCAGTCTTCTGAGGTGAGCAAATCTGACGTGCTGAGCATCCCCTTGGGAATGGTGGAAAGGCGCTGAGCAACAGCTCCAATGCTTTCCAGGCGAATCATCTCCTCCCAGGAGCAGATCTCCTCCTCATCTTCTGTCTCGTAGCGAACTAGGATGGTGTCCCCTTCGATATCGAGGATCTTGGCCCGTTCCAGCCAGCGTCCCTGATCCCGCAGATAGATCCACACATCCTTGCCTTCGCGGCTGAGTTGATAGATCCTACGATGAAGCACGGTCCCCTCCTGAAGTGAAAGATCCGAGTGAGTTGTGGGGGCTACCCAGCTCATCCCTCCATCTTAGCGGCTGGACACCGAGGCTGTATGCCTTTCCCGAGGCCAGACAGAGTCTCTTTAGGTTGGGTCGGTTTCGGCCAGAGAGACCCCTTCCATCGCCAAGGCTGTCTCCGCTTCTTCTGCCTGCACATCCCGCAGAAAGGATTCCAGAGAGGCATGGGCTTCCGCCTCCAGTTCTGCTCCGCCAAGGGTTATGCTCTCTTCCGGCAGCCAGCCCAAAAACGGCAGGGGCAAGAGGGTAGAAAGGTTGGTCAGGATCAGCAGCAGCCCCAGCCGGCTGAAATCGGTCTCCGTTACCCCCAGCCCATGCATCAGCAGGGATCCCAGCTCTTGGGAGAGAAACCCCGCCAAATTAAAGGCCGACATCAGCAGAGCAAAGAGGGTGGCCTCGATCCCAGGGGGGCAGAGGCGGGCGGCCAAGACCAGCACTGGCATAAAGGCAATTTGTCCTGCCACCGTCAGCACCAGGCTGTCCCCCAAGCTAAACCAATGATCGTCGATACCCCAATCCCGGTTGAGGTGATAGACCAAGATGAGGCTGGTCAGGCCCAACCCTGCCGAGATCACGGTCATCCAGCCGAACAGGGGCCGCAGTGGGATCCGCCGCAGATACACCTGGAAGATCCCTACCCCCAGCAAACTGGCGATGCTGGTTACCAAGCGCACCTGACCCAAAAATTCCGGCCCAAAGCCGAGATCGTTGGTGACAAAGTAAAAAAGAGCCGCATCGGCGCTGGGAGTGGCCTGCCAAACGAACACAAACAGCACCGGCAGCAAAATGCTGGGTTGCCGCAGCGCCCGCCACACCTGCCCCACCTGTTGTTGCAAGGGATCCCAGCCCTGAGACAACACCACCGGTTGATCGGCGATAACCCAAGCTGCCAGAGCGATGAACAACGGCAAAAAGGCCGTCAGGCCAAACACCACCTGCGGCGGATAATGGGCTAAGAGCGCTCCTCCCAAATAGGCGGTGAGCAGGGATCCCAAGGCCGTTGCTCCCCAAGTTAAAGATTGCAGCGTGCCCGTCCCCGCCCAGTCACTGCCGTGTACCCGCTCCACCACCAGCGAATCTACGATTACATCCCCTACCGCCACCGCCAGGGATCCCAAAACCATCCACAGGGTGGCCAGACCAGCCGTCGGTGCCCACAGGGCCATCCCCAGCCAAGCCCCACACCCCAGAAGCCCTGACAACAAGAGGTAGGGACGACGCCGATAGCCCGCTACCGGTACGGCATCCGACAGCAGGCCGTAGAGGGGCTTGAGGATCCAGGGGCTCATGGCAACGCCCATCAACGCCGCCACCTGAGACGGGCTGAGGCCCAAGCTATCCTTCAGGTAAAAGCTGGTGGCCAGCCGTGCCAGCCCCACTGCCCCCTGCACAAAGTACACCAAGAGGATTCCGAACAATTCCGGCGTCCAGTGGATATCCCGCAGCGGGGTCAGGGTGGATTGGTGCAGCCGTTGCAGCAGAGGATGAATCATGAGCGGTCGCAGTGTAGCGAGATGTTAGTTGGTGCGGTGTTGCCTTGGCAACAGCAAAACCATAAGAATCTTAACAGTCTCTTCACCTTAACCTGTCCAACTGGCTTCCGGCTCCGACCTCCTTGGACGGGTTGCGCTTACCAGCGCTCTTTCTGCTCAACCCAGCCGAGCTACAAAATCTACAAAATAATGAGGTCGAAATGAGGTCGAAAGCTGATCCCCGGGTGCTATGCCATCCAGCCAAGGGCGGGGATCCCAAGAAGTCCAGCATGCTTTCGTCCCATGTTGACCGGCCCAACCCCACCTCGGCGGCACCTGAACCCGCAACTGCAGCAGCAGGCAGGGCAGTAGAGACGGGAGACAAAAGCATTCCGAAGCTATGATGAACAGGGATGGCTCTGAGTTTCTACCTACATCTTTAACTGGGTCTGTTTTCAGGCTGTGCTGACTGCTTCTTCTGCCGGTTCTGCGGTTGATGCCATTGCTCCTTTTGCTCCCCAAGTCTGGAGCTGGCGCGGACATGCCATTCGCTATGTGGTGCAGGGATCCGGATCCCCGCTGGTCTTGGTGCATGGATTTGGGGCTTCCATCGGCCATTGGCGGCACAACATCCCCGTGATAGCTGGGGCAGGATACCGGGTCTATGCCCTGGATTTGCTGGGGTTTGGCGGCTCGGCCAAGCCTGCTCTCCCCTACACCTTGGATCTGTGGGCGGAGTTGCTGGTGGATTTTTGGCAGCAGCACATTCAGCAGCCTGCTGTGTTTATCGGCAATTCCATTGGTGCCTTGCTCAGCTTGATCATGGCTGCCCGGCATCCCCAGTTAACAGCAGGGGCGGTGCTGCTCAACTGCGCCGGGGGATTGAACCATCGCTCCCATGAGCTCAGCCCGATGTTTCGCCTTTTCATGGGTGTTTTCACCGCTCTGGTGGCCTCTCCGGTGACGGGGCCGTTTTTGTTCGATCGGGTGCGGCAGCGGCAGCGTATTCGCGCAACTCTCAAGCAGGTGTACCGCAACCCCGCCGCCATTACGGATGAGCTGGTGGAGATTCTCTATGCCCCTTCCTGTGATGTGGGCGCTCAGCAGGTGTTTGCCTCGATTCTCACCGCTCCCCCTGGCCCAACTCCTGAAGCCCTATTGCCTCAGGTGCGCTGCCCGCTGTTGGTGCTCTGGGGAGAGGGGGATCCCTGGACACCCATTCAACGGGGCCGCGGCTTTCAAAACCATGTGCAAGGGATCGACTACCAGTTTCTCCCCATCCCCGATACAGGCCATTGCCCCCACGACGAGCGCCCAGAGGTGGTCAACCCTCTGATTTTGGGCTGGCTGCCCAGGGCCTTTGCGGCGGTCTAAGCTTTTTTGGAGGTTCCTTTGCCGGAGAGGCCCAACCAACCTCGGATTTTGGCCATCCAGACTTGAAGGGGTGAAGGCTGGGGACGGATTGCCACCTGGATCGGCTCGTCTTGGAAGTCCTTGTCCTTGAGGCGAAACCCAAACTCCAGGTCATCTTTCACCTTGCCGAGACGGGGAAACAGCCTGACGGCTGCTTTTTTGAGTTCTTCTTCGTTTTGGAAAATGGCCTGGTGAATGGCGCTGGAACGCCCCACTGCTAGGGATCCCACCGGCAGCCAAGGGTTGGGCTGGCCAGGCGCGGGCTGGCGACGGCGGGCAAAGATGTTGAACTCCGGCATCCCCTTGGCTTTCAGCTCGTCGTACCGTTTGGCGGCTTCCTTGCGCTTGGCAGTGTTGGAGCTGGCCGGTTTTTTCTCAGGCTTGGATTTGCGGAAACCCTTAGACTGACTCATACTTGGGCTGACGAGAGGGGGGATTTTTTGCAGCTTAGCGCAGATCGGATCCCCTTCTCTGCCGGGGATCCCTTGTCCTCATTGTCCGTAGCTGGCGTGCTATACTTGTTGAGCTTCGGCGGGCGGTTAAAGAGGCCTGTCAGTCGGGATGTAGCGCAGCTTGGTAGCGCACTTCGTTCGGGACGAAGGGGTCGCAGGTTCGAATCCTGTCATCCCGATGGCTTTAAAGTTCACTGAGCTCTCAACTTAATCTTGGGGGTTTAATTTTGGGGGTGTAGGTGACGCAGCCAGGCATTGACGTTGACCCGAATTCGCTGCCCAACCTGTAAGAGGCGGTGCAGGTTTTCGGCAGAAATGTCTCGGCAGTCTTCTTGGGGCCAAGCTGGGCAACGCGGGCCAATTTGACGCTCCAGCGCTGTCAGATAGAGCTCTTGCAGGCGATCCAAGTTGATGGGCAGGCGCAGGTCTGCAGCCAATTGCAGCCATTCTTCCAGGTTGTAGAGCTGTTCGCCGAAGGTCTCCGGCTCAAAAGCGTGGGCAAGGTGCCACATCCCCCGCTGTAGGAGCCGATCCAGAACCCGGGCTGCCTCTTCCCGCCGCAACTGACACCCCAACTGCTCGGCCTCGCGCACAATTGCCCGCAATTCCAGCAGGTGATCCCGCTTGCCCTCTTCCATTTCCATCGCCCGCAAACTGGTCAACAGGCGTTGGTTGAGGGTGATCTGAGCGGCAGCCAACAACTCTTCCGGGATCGGCAGGCCGTCGGCCCGAAAGGCCATCAAGACCCCGTAATTGTCCAGGTAGGTTTGGCGGTAGAGCTGGGCCAGGCGGTCTAGGGTATCTTGAGTGAGCCAGCGCATCATCTGCTGCCGATCTTCGTCGTCGAGGGCGTTCAAGTCGAAGGTTTCCGGCCCAAATAGGTCTTGCAGGGTCAGGATCATCTGTATCCGACTGTGGGATCCGGCCAGCAGCCGCGCTTTTATCTGCTCGTAGATGCGCCGCCCAGCAAACGGCTTGACGCCACATTGAAAGTCCCAGCCGCCAAGGTGGAGCACGGCGTAGATTAGATCGTGCTCTTCGCGGGTGGTGGGAAAAGTGAGCTTCACCCGCCCGATAGCCAGTGTCGACCCGCCTATCGTCAGGCGCTCTTGATCCACTTGATCCAGCACATATCCTTGGGAACGGGGGATCCCGTTAAACAGGGAAAACATGGCGTGCTGAGCCACCAGCCGCTGCGGGCTGATCAAGCTGGGGCGCACCAAGGCGCAATAGACCCCCTTGCCGTCTCTGTAGAGGTCGAGGTTGCTGGGGGCCTTGCTCAGGCGCTGCAAAAACTCCTCTTCTAGGTTGACATCCGCCACTGCTGCTGCCAACTGGATAGCCCGTGCCGCGTAACGCAGGATCTGCACCCCTTCAGGACGGGATAGCTCCTCGAAAAACCAGCCACAACTGGTGAACATCAACTGGCTGTAGCGCTGCATCTCCAACAGGCGCAGCACTTGCACCCGATCTTCGGCGGTGAGGCGGTGGCTTTGGTGCTCCTGCAAAAAGGCATCGCAGCGCTCCCGATCCAAAATCACCTCGATGTAACGATCCCGCGCCAGCCAGGGATCCCGCAGGTAGGCTCTGGCTTCTGTCTCGTAGATCTCGGCTAGCTGATCCCGCAGCCAGTTGAGGGCCTCCCGCAGCGGTTGCCGCCAGCGTTGGTGCCACCCTCCCACCGCTCCACAGCCACAGTCTCGCGACCACCGTCCTACCCCGTGGGCACAGCTCCAGGCGGTGACCGGTTTCAGTTGCACCTCCCAAGTGGGGGGATGTTGGCTGAGAAAATGGCTGTAATTGCCCACCTGCCAGCCCCGGCGGGGAAATTCCTCGCAAAAGGCATAGGCCAGTGTGCGTTCTACACCCCGCTTGTGGTGGCCAAAAGTCTCGCCATCGGTGGCACAGTTGATCAGATAGGCTTCCCCCTCTTTGTCCGGGCGCAGAGCGGAACGGATCCGCTCCGCCAGAGAGTGGGTGCTGTAGACGATATCCCCAAAGCCCAAGTCACGGGAAATGGGGCCATCGAAAAAGAAAATATCCAAGTACCCCTCCCGATCGGGGGTAAAGCAGCGGTAGGGCCGACGGGGATCGATCTGGCCTTGGCTAACGTCGATCCACTCCGTTTGTCCCAAGGGGCGAATGCGCTGCGCTTGGCTGGGGGCCAAAATGACGAAGCGGATCCCACATTCGACCAAGGCTGTGACCGTTGCTGCATCAATGGCGGTTTCGGCCAGCCACATCCCCTGGGGATGGCGCCCAAAGCGGTGTTGAAAATCGGCAATTCCCCAGCGGATCTGGGTGTACTTGTCTCGCTCGTTGGCCAGGGGCAGGATGACGTGGTTGTACACTTGGGCAATGGCATTGCCATGACCCTCAAGCCGCTCGGCGCTGAGACGGTCGCCGGCCAAAATGCGTTGGTAAACTTCAATGTCATGCTCCTCTAACCAAGAGAGGAGAGTGGGGCCGAAGTTAAAACTCAGGAATTCATAGTTGTTGACAATACGCACCACCCGTCCTTGGTCGTCCAGAACGCGGGCAAAGGCGTTGGGGCGGTAACATTCCGCCCAAATGCGTTCGTTCCAGTCGTGAAAGGGGCTGGCGCTCGGCTGTCGCTGAATGCGGTTGAGGCAGGGATCCTCCCGAGGCGGCTGATAAAAATGGCCGTGCAACACCACGTACGGCCGCGCAGAGGAAAGCTCAGCAGCACCTGCCGGAGAAGGAGCCGCTTGCATCGGCGGGTCGGAGACCAAATCGCTGTGCCCTGACTGTGCCGCTGGCCTATCGGAATTTTTGGAGCCACTCGGCATCATGAGATTACACTCCTTTTAGAGGCCTCCAACTGGGTTACAGGGGAAGGCAATGTTAACTTAAGTTCATATCCATACGTTACAGCGATCCCCGATCTGCAACGGTGAATGTAAAAGATTCAGTTGGAAATTTGACAGGGAACAAACATCGGTCAGTAATCTTTGCGTTTTCCTCACAACAGAAGGGATCCCGGGACTTAGCGGGTGGGGGTCGATCTGCCGGTGGCCATTTCCCACGCCGAACAACCCGTTTGAGGTCAGGCCCCCATTGGAATCCCGGTGGATCCCCAGCTCGAACTCACATTCCGGTCCAGTGCCACCAGGCCCAGCCCAGCCCCACCAGCAGCGCCGTTATCCCATAGAGGGATCCCACCACCTGCACCTCCGACCAGCCCCCCAGCTCCAGATGGTGGTGCAAGGGCGACATGCGCAACAGCCGTCTGCCTGTGCCGGTTTTGCGTTTGGTGTATTGGAAGTAGCCCACCTGTAGCATCACCGACAGCGCCTCTGCCACCAGCACTCCCCCCATCAGGGCCAAGGCCCAGAGCTGATCCCCCAGCAGCGCCAACCCGGCCAGAGCGCCCCCCAACCCCAGGGATCCGGTATCGCCCATGAACAGCCGCGCCCGGTGGTGGTTGTGAACCAGGAACCCCAAGCAGGCACCGCTCAGGGTGAAAGCCAACACCGATAGCTCTGGATCCCTGTGAAGGAGCCCCAGCCCAATCAGCAGGATGGCCACCACCCCTGCCGCCAAGCCATCCATGCCATCGGTGAGGTTTACGGCATTATTGGTGCCCACCAACACAAACAGGGCCAAGGGCCAGAACAGCCAGCCCAGAGAGAGGGTGCCTATCCCCGGCAAGGTCAGACTGGTCGGGATCCCCTGCCAGGCCAGGTAGACACAAAACCCAAGGGCAACTCCCACCTGGAGCAACAGCTTGTGTTTGGGAGACAACCCCTTGTTGGATTGCTGTCGGATCACCAGCCAATCGTCCAGCCAGCCGACAAAGCTGTAGGCCAGCGTGAGCAGCGCGACGGCCAGCCAATGGGGATCCCAGCCGTTCGCGTAAGCGGGCCGTAGGCCTTTCCAGATCCCGGCCACCAGTAGCCCCACGGGCAAAAAGCTAATCCCGCCCATGGTGGGTGTGCCTGCTTTTTTCTGGTGGGATTGGGGCCCCTCCTGGCGGATCACTTGCCCCGCCTTCCAGCGCCGCAATCCGGGGATGAGCAGGGATCCCAGCAGGGCCGAACCCAACGCGCTCAATCCAAAAGGAACAAACACCTGGGGGCGGATCCCAATCACAAGGGTCGAGAGGGCCAAACCCAGCCCCAGCGAGAGCGCCATCCCTCCCCACTCCGTCTCTTCCACCTCCAGATCGGGAAGTGTATCCGCATCCACCCTTTCTGAACCCCTCACACCCTCAACCTCTAGACTTCAGAAAACTCCGGCAGGCAGAGCCCAAGAAAACTCTATCCTGCCAGAGCCCAGAGGCGAAAGTTAGTTGAGTGGGGATCCCTTCAATAGGGCCACTTCCAGTTGCGCACCTCCGGCAGATCTTCTCCATGCTCGCGGATGTAGTGTTTGTGCTCCACCAGCTTGTCCCGGATAAGCTGCTGGACGTGATCCCGCCGGTACTTGAAGCGATCCACCCGCTCCAAGACGTCGTTGGCCAAGTTAAAGCGATCCACCTGGTTGAGAACGCACATGTCGAAGGGGGTGGTGGTGGTGCCCTCCTCCTTGTAGCCGCGCACGTGCAAGTTGTGGTGGTTGGGGCGACGGTAGGTGAGGCGGTGAATCAGCCAGGGATAGCCGTGGAAGGCAAACACGATGGGCTTGTCGGGGGTGAAGATACTGACAAACTCCTTGTCGCTGATGCCGTGGGGGTGTTCGCCGGGCGGCTGCAGCTTCATCAAGTTCACCACATTCACCACCCGGATCTTGATGTCCGGCAGGTGCTGCCGCAAAAAGTCCACCGCCGCCAGGGTTTCCATCGTCGGCACATCGCCGCAGCAGGCCATGACCACATCCGGCTCTGAACCCTGATCGTTGCTGGCCCATTCCCAGATGCCCAAGCCCTGGGTGCAGTGCTTGATGGCCGCATCCATATCCAGGTACTGCAGGGCCGGCTGTTTGCCCGCCACGATCACATTCACGTAGTGGCGACTGCGCAGACAGTGGTCGGCCACCGAGAGCAAAGTATTGGTATCCGGGGGCAGGTAGACGCGGATGATTTCGGCCTTTTTGTTGACCACGTGATCCAGAAAGCCGGGATCCTGGTGGCTGAAGCCGTTGTGATCCTGCCGCCACACGTGGGAAGTCAGCAGGTAGTTGAGGGAAGGGATGGGCCGCCGCCAAGGAATGTGCCGGGTGGTTTTCAGCCACTTGGCGTGTTGGTTGAACATGGAGTCCACCAGGTGGATAAAGGCTTCGTAACAGGAGAAGAACCCGTGTCGCCCGGTCAGCAGATAGCCTTCTAGCCAGCCCTGACAGACGTGCTCGCTGAGGATCTCCATCACCCGTCCATCGGGGGAGAGGTGCTCGTCGCAATCGTAGATGGGAGCTACCCAGGTGCGGTCACTGGCCTCAAACACAGCATCCAAGCGGTTGGAAGCCGTCTCGTCGGGGCCAAAGAGGCGGAAGTTGTGGGGGTTGAGCTTCATCACATCCCGCAGAAATTGCCCCAGAACTCGGGTGGCTTCGGCTTCGGTGGTGCCGGGGCGGGGGACAGGGACAGCGTAGCGACGGAAATCCGGCATTTTCAGCTCCCGCGTCAGCAGGCCGCCGTTGGCGTGGGGCAAAGCCCCCATGCGTTTTTCCCCTTTGGGGGCCAGCTCTTGCAGCTCCGGCAGCAGACGGCCATTTTCATCGAAGAGTTCTTCCGGCTTGTAGCTGCGCATCCAGTCCTCCAGAGCCTTGAGGTGCTCCGGTTTTTTGGCCAGATCCGCCAGGGGCACTTGGTGGGAGCGCCAGAAATCTTCCACCTTTTTGCCGTCCACCTCTTTGGGGCCGGTCCAGCCTTTGGGGGTGCGCAGGATGATCATCGGCCACTGGGGACGAGTGGGATCCCCTTTGCTGCGGGCATGCTGCTGGATTTCTTGGATCTCGTGGATCACCGTGTCCAAAGTGGCGGCCATCAACTGGTGCATCTGGGCCGGCTCGGAGCCTTCCACAAAGTAGGGCTTGTAGCCGTAGCCCACAAACAGGCTTTGCAGCTCTTCACGGCTGAGGCGGGCCAAAACGGTGGGATTGGCGATCTTGTAGCCGTTCAGGTGCAGAATCGGCAGCACTGCTCCGTCGTGGATGGGGTTGAGGAACTTGTTGGAATGCCAGGAAGCGGCCAAGGGGCCGGTTTCCGCTTCTCCATCCCCCACCACACAGGCCACCAGCAGATCGGGGTTATCAAAGGCAGCCCCAAAGGCGTGGGCCAGGGCATAGCCCAGTTCTCCCCCCTCGTGGATGGAGCCAGGGGTTTCCGGAGCCACGTGGCTGGGCACGCCGCCGGGGAAGGAGAATTGCTTGAACAGCTTGCGCATGCCTTCGGCGTCTTGGCCGATGTTGGGATACACCTCGCTGTAGGTGCCTTCCAAGTAGGTGTTGGCCACCAGAGCAGGGCCACCGTGGCCGGGGCCGGTGATGTAGAGGATGTTGAGGTTTTCCCGTTTGATGATGCGGTTGAGATGCACGTAGATGAAGTTCAACCCGGGTGTGGTGCCCCAGTGCCCCAGCAGGCGTGGCTTCACATGTTCCAGTTTTAGGGGTTCTCGCAGCAGCGGGTTGTCCATCAAATAGATTTGCCCGACCGACAGATAGTTGGCGGCCCGCCAGTAGGCATCCATTTTGCGAAGCTCGTCGGCGGTGAGCGGTTTTGTCGAGAGCTGTTCTGCCAGAACCATAGCTGTACCCCATAGGTATCTCTACTCCTATGGTGATCCGGGTTTGCCCAATTGCCGGGGGATCTTGGGATTCCTTTGGATTTGGCTCATTGGGTGAGCGGTAGGCACCTGTTACCACCACCAGGGCTTGATCGGGGTGCCGTCGGGAAAGATCAGGCCGGCAATCCGGGATCCGCTGTGCTTTAACCCTTCGATCTGAGCTCCTTCCAGGTTGGCTTGGGTTAGGTTGGCCCCGCTGACATCGGCCCGCCGCAGGTTAGCCCCCTGAAACTGGGCCTGACGCAGCTCGGCGCCGCTGAGATTGGCCCCTTCCAGGTCGGCATTTTGCAAGTTGGCCCCCCGCAAGTCCGCCCGCTGTAGGTTGGCTCCCCCCAAGTCCGCTCCCTCCAGGTTGGATCCGCGCAGATCGGCCCGGTTCAGATCCGCTCCCCTCAGCCGGATCTGACAGAGCACCAGTTCTCGCAGATCGGCTTTGCTCAGGTCTTGGCCGGAGAAATCTTGCCCCTGTCCCCCCCAGTTTTGCAACTGCCAAATGTGGCGCACCCGTTCTTCCAGGTGGGTCTCTTCCGAAAGCTGGGATCCCCGCAGGCTGGTGCCGCTGACCTTGGCCCCTCTGAGGTCGGATCCCCGCAGGTCGGCTCCCTGTAAGTCGGCTCCGCTCAGCTTGGCCCCTTGCAAATCCGCTTGGCGCAAATCCGTTTGCCGCAGCCGGGCGCCGTTGAAGTTGCAAAAGCGCAAGTTGGCCCGCCTCAGGTTGGCCTCCCACAGGTTGATCCCCCCCAGCCGTGCTTCTTGAAGGTCGGCTCCCTCCAGGTCTGCATAGGCAAAATCCCGCTCCCCCCGCCGATAGGCCACGATCACCCCTTGCGCTCCCCCCACCGGGCGAAAAGGGCTGTAGGTGCGACAGGCCCGTTCTGCCTCCGGCTGGCCAAGCTGAGACAACAGCCGCCAAGCTGCCAAGCGGACTGCCCAAGAGCTATTGCCGGCGAGGGCTTCAATGAGTTCGGCCAGGCCCGCCGACCCGTACTGCAGCAACTGGGGCAGGGTGGCCAAGCGCACGGCTTCATCGCTGTGGGTGAGTCGTCTCCGCGCCCCCTCGATACCTCCCAACACCAAGGCGTGGGCAGGGGCGCTCCCGGTTGCCGTTTGCCCCCCCAACACCAGATCCCAAGGTTGGGGCCGGGATCCCTGGCCAGTTCTGACAGCCGGCTGAGGCTTACCTACCATGGGCAGATCCCGATGAACCTGGCTTATAGCCAACGCCCCACCACCACGCGGATGGTGCCATCCTCCAGCACTTCTTCGGCCTCGATGGTATAGCCCTGCTCACGGGCTGAGCGCAGCAAACTTTTGTGGGCGTAGCGCTGCAAAATCGGCTCCAGGAAGGTCTTGGGATCGATGCCCGCCCCCCACAGATCGGCCACCAGCTCGTAGTGATCCCCGTTGCGACGAAACCCGATGTCGAAGCCATTCTTTTGCCGGATCACCAGATCGGCGCGGGTGCGGTTCCAGAGATAGCCCCGCAGGCTGGCATTCCGCTGCACAGCGTAGCCCAATTCCTTCAGAGTCTCTTCCAGGAGATCGGCGTCTTTGATTTGCACTTGCAGGGTGGTGAAGTGAGACATGGCCCTTCCAATCCTTTGACCGATGGAGACCGGATCCTCACTATAAAGCGCCCTTGGGGTGGTGGAAGAAATGTAAACCATCCTGCGGTGGGTTGAGCGAGCGGAACGCAGCTCCCCCTTTCTCCCGCAGGAGTGCAACACACCCTGGAGGGTCGCTGGGCTGGCCTGACCTGCCTTCTTATGTAGGCGCGCGCTGCGGCATTCGCGATAGCGGTACGGAGCACCAAGGCTGAGGCATCCGCGCCTGGCGTGTTCGGTAACACAGAAATCTTGGATCTACATCTAGCGTCTAAAGTCAAGAATTGACGATAGTCTCCACTATTTTTGGAGGCAGCAGCAAAAATCTGTCCCACAGGGATCTGTTCTCGTCTGTCTCCGGCTGGAATTGCCGGCGATGAGGTACCAAACCAGCCCCAAGCCGTTCCAAAAACCCGCCGATGACCCTTGCTGTGCCTTGCCAAGTAAGCTTTTCCGATGGCTCTGCGAACAAAAATACTCATCTCTAGTCCCACAAATTGGATGAAAAAATTGCTTTTTTGTCTCTTGAAGATCTCTTGAAGATCTGATTTGGTACCAAAAACTGGTCAAGCAAGTGGAATAATTTTTTCAATCTATCTAGAACTTAAGATTGAGTTTATAAAATAGTTGATCTCTTCCCTCCTACTTAAGGTAGAGTTACTACTCAATAAAAAAGGACTTAAAGCACTGCCGGTAGTGTCTAGTGAAGCGGCCTCAATAAATTTAGTGAGTCAAACACCGAGTTCTGGATTAGATTTTTCGAAGTCAAAGCCTTTACGAAAAGGCTTTTGTGCTGGTATGAATAAGGTGCTGTTTGCAGAAAGGTCAGCTTCGTGTGTAGGAAGAGGGCCCGATGCAGCAGGAGAAGTAGAGATTCTGACAGGACATGAATTTATGGTGTGGGGTTTGATATGTCAGAAAGTCTTGACTTGCAAGATGCGGTGGGGCGTTTCTTAAAGACGATTGGCCGCTACTCGTTGCTCACCGCTGAAGAAGAGCTCCGCCTGGCTCACCAGGTGCAGCGGATGGTGACGCTCTTGGAGCAACGGCAGCCCCATGAGTCTGTGGAAGGTTGGAGCCAGCGGCTGGGGATCCCCTTGGCAGAGCTGCAGCAGATCCTGCGGCAGGGGGAAGCAGCCAAGAAACGAATGGTGGAGTGTAACCTCCGCTTGGTGGTGTCGATTGCTAAGCGCTATCGCAATCGCGGCTTGCCGTTTCTGGATCTGATTCAGGAAGGCACCATCGGCCTCACCCGCGCCGTGGAAAAGTTCGATCCCACCCGTGGCTACAAGTTCTCCACCTATGCCACTTGGTGGATCCGGCAAAGCGTGAACCGGGGCATCCAAAACAAGGGGCGGATGATCCGTCTGCCGGCCCACATGTACGAAAAGGTCTCCCAGGTGAAGCGGCGCTACCGCGAGTTATCTGCCGAAAGGGGATCCCGTCCCCAAGCGGAAGAAGTTTTTGATTCTCTGGATATTGGCGATAACTACCGGGAGCTGATCACCCGCCACATGGCAGAGATGCGTTCCTTGAATGTGGGGGTAGGGGATGAAGACGGCACCGAGCTGCAGCACTTCATCCCAGATGAAGACAACGACCCTGTTGAACACCTAACCCAGCTTGCCCGTCGAGAGGAAGTCCGCGCGCTGGTGGGCCAACTGAGTGAACGAGAACGACAGGTGATCGTGGCTCGCTATGGGCTGGATGGATCGAGGGGCCTAACGCTGCGGGAAATTGGGGAGCACATCGGCCTTTCGCGAGAGCGAGTCCGACAAATTGAGCGGCGGGCCTTGCGGAAATTGCGGCGGCTGCAACAGGAATACTCCACGCCCAAAGCTGCCAAACCCTGGGTTAACGGGAACCTGTAACCGTTTGCGTCAGCGGTGCGCAGCACTGTAGAAAGGTTTTTTCACCACTTCGGCAGGCTGGCGCTGCCCCCGAATTTCAATTTCCAGCCGGGATCCCACCTTGGCCCAAGCCGGAGCGACATAGCCTAAGCCAATGCCATAGCCCAAGCTGGGAGAATGGGTGCCGCTGGTTACCCGTCCGATCGGCTCAGGGGAGTTGGGAGCGCAGATGGCATAGCCGCTGCGGGGAATGGCCGGATGCAGCATGCGGAACCCCACCAGTTGGCGAGGGATCCCTTGCTCCCGTTGGCTTTCGATGGCGGGCTTGCCGATGTAGTCCCCTGGGTTGTTCACCAACCAGCCCAAGCCGGCTTCTAAGGGAGTGGTGCTCTCGTCCATGTCCTGCCCGTAAAGATGGAAGGCAGCCTCCAGGCGCAGGGTATCGCGGCAGCCCAGCCCACAGGGTTGTACGCCGGCCTGAATCAGTTGCTCCCAAAGGCGGATGCCGTCTTCGGGGCTGAGCATGACTTCAAAGCCATCTTCTCCGGTGTAGCCAGTGCGGGCCACGAAGATAGACTCTCCCAAGGCTCCCGCCGCTCCGGCAAACTGACCGTGCTGAAACCGGCGCAAAGCCTTCAGGGATCCCTCCAAAAAGGGCTGGAGAACCTGTTCGGCTGCCGGCCCCTGCACCGCCAACAAGACCCGAGTGTCGGAGTGATCCTGAAGGTTGACTCCGGGGATCCCTTGGAAGTGGTGGTTGAGCCAATCCCAATCCTTCTGCCGGGTAGCTGCATTGACGATCACGCTCCAGTGCTCCAGCTCACCCTCCGGTGGATGCCGGTAGAAGATGACATCATCCAAAATGCCCCCCAGTGGATTGAGCAGGACGGTGTAGCGACCGGATCCCACAGGAACGGCGCTCAGATCGCTGGGAACCAGACGGCTGAGGTGGGATCCCAGCTCCGGCCCCCAGAGGGTGAACTTGCCCATGTGGGAAATGTCGAATGTCCCCACCCTCTCCCGCACTGCCCGATGTTCTGCTATCACTCCCCGATACTGCAGCGGCATTTCCCAGCCGGCAAAAGAGACAAATCGCGCCCCCAAAGCTTGATGAAGGGAGAACAAGGGGGTGCGTTGCAGAGGCGTTTGGCTCATCAAGGGATCCTCAGCGGTCTAAAGACTAAAAGGTCAAAGACTAAAATAAGTGCAGCATCGCCCATTTCTCGGAGCTTGTGCCATGCGCCTTCTCCACACCATGATCCGCGTCGGCAACCTGGAGCGCTCCCTGCGGTTTTACCGAAAAAACGCCGTAAAGCCCTGCCCTTGAGGGTAGGGATGTAAGGCGCAGACCGTTTTATCCCTTCAGGAACGCTGTTCGCGGTAGCGGTGCGTAGCACTTTAAAATAGCAATATGTTGGTCAGAGAAGCCAAGCTGCTCAACGGCACAGCAGAGCAGTACCAAGCTCTGGATGAAGCCATTCGCACTACGCAGTTTGTGCAAAACAAGTGTCTACGGTACTGGATGGATAACCGGGGCGCGACCAAAGCGGTTCTGTATTCCCTCTGCAAGGACTTGGCCAAAGAGTTCCCCTTCGCCCGCCAGCTCAACTCTGCCGCCCGTCAAGCTAGTGCCGAAAGAGCTTGGTCTGCCCTCTCCAACTTCTACCGCCGTTGCAAGAACAAAGAGCCAAGGAAAGGCTATCCGCAGTTCAAGAAGAACTGTCGGTCGGTCGAGTACAAGCTGTCCGGCTGGAAGCTGTCTCCTGAGGGCATGTCCATCACGTTCACCGACGGCTTCAACGCAGGAACATTTGCCTTGTACTGCAATGGTGAGGCAAGACACCATATCCTAAACTCCAAAATCAATCGGGTGCGGGTGATACGCAGGGCAGATGGGTACTATGCCCAGTTCTGCTTGGATGTGGAGCGCAAGGAGCAGGGAGAATACACAGGCAATGTTATTGGCATTGACTTGGGCTGGAAGGCTTTCTACACCGACCAGAACGGCAACTCTGTAGAGTGTCCAAAGTTTCTCAGACGCAGCGAAAGGAGGTTAAAGCAGCACCAGCGCAGATTAAGTCAGTATCGGGAGGAATACACAACTTCACTTGCCTTGTGATATAATAATGTGATATAATAATACTGCGGACACCAGAAACGGTTGTTTAAGGCACTGGTAACGGTCGATTGGGGGTGTCGTAAACCATCCCAGAGGTCCGTGGTTAGTTTACTAACTGCAGGGCTACTAAAAGCCTACTCTGTACCGCGAAGCAGTCAGGGTCGGGTAGTTTACTTGGCGGATCCCCCTACAGTCAACTGGCCCAGCACGTTGATATCGAAGGTGAAATTAATTGTCACCGAGTTGCCCTCGTAAGCCTCAGGCAGCGGCAGGAAGGGAGCTGCCCTCTGGATAGCCGTCAGCGCTGCATCGTCTGTTTGTTGGCTGCCGGACGTGCGCCCCAGGCGAATGCTCTGCAGATCGCCAGCTCGACCCACTGTAAAGATCACCACTGTGCGGCGCGAGGTACCGGTCTGCCCAGGTATCCAATTTTGCTCCACTTTCCGCTGCAAAGCGGCCAGCCAAGGACCCCAATCCACATTGGCCCGCGCTGCCACACTGGGGGGATTGGGAGCGGATTGGGTGGGGTTGGCCAATCCACTAGCTCCACTGCCCTGGATCCCGGCTCCATTGCTGGGAGCAGAAGCGCTGACCGGAGGTCCCAACTGGGAAGAGTCAGAGGGCCGCTGGGCGGGAAGAACCTCTGTCACCGGTTGCGGAGCGGGCGGAACGGGAGCCAATTGGCTGGGATCCGAAACCCGCTCGCTTGGCTGCACGGGCAAGGGCTCCGCAGTTGGCGGGGGAGTGGGCCTTGGGGAGGGAGCAGCCGCCACAGGCGGTGGAGTTTGGGTCGGAGTAGGTCTGGGGACAGGCGTGGGAGGGGGCGG
>NZ_JANSHM010000014.1:0-49751 GCF_047461635.1 Synechococcus sp. W55.2
TCAATGACTTTTGCCAAACCGCCTAAAGCTCAGTAAATTCAGCAAAGTTCAGGGTTTTGGGGGTTAGAGGCATGCTCCTCCTCCAAGGACTCCGTCCCGCTGAGGCGAACGGCAAGCTGAGAAGACTGCTCACGCCGGTAGGACGGATTCCTTACTGCATTGGGAAAGTCTACGGGATGAGGACTCCGCCCCGCTGACGCGGACGGCTCTGCTCCTGTTGGCGAGCCGTAGGTCTCACCGGAGAGCAGGTCAGGGGATCCCTCGGCTTCTATAGCCTCTATTGAGGAGAGCTCTTCCGTGGATCCCGTCACGTCAGACTCCAACACCCCTTCCAAATCCACCAAGCTGCCGTTGAAGTGGTCGGCAAAACGGCGGGCAATCTCCGCCAGCTCCTGGGTTAGCTCGAAGGACTGCCCACCGTGCAGGGTGTCGCGGCGCTCTGCACGACTTGGAGAATCGGTCGCGACAGCGGTGCGGAGCACTTTGTTCGCACCGGCAGGAAAAAGTCCTTGGGTTGCCAAGCCGGCCACCTTGGGGCCACCCATAGGATTGTCCCGCTCAGGCTCTGGCGAAGGTGGGCTGGAGTCAGAAGGGGAATGTTGCTGTCGCCGGGCAAGGCCGTGGCTCTGCGGTTCTGCTCTGGGCTCCCTTGAGGAAGCACGACTGTTGGTGCTATCGCTCTGCAACCCCGGCGTGGTGACAGGATCCGGGGCCACGGGGGCGGGGGGCAGGTCTGTTTCTCGGCTGAGCAGTGCCGAGGACTCCGTCCCACTGACGCGAATGGAAACATGCGGCCCGCTGGAGCGCTGCACAATCAAGTTGAGCTGCACAGGGCGCTGCAGCAGGTTGTGGAGCACCGACCGCAGTTCGGCTTCTTTGCTGCGCACTTTTTCCACCAGACCCTTGCTGGGAAAGGCGAGGGTAATTGCTTCAGGAGTCTCTTGGTGCAGGTGGCCGGATCCCATCAGAGCCTTGGTGAGGGGAGAGAGGCGCTTGAGGAACTCGTCCCAGTGGGGGCGCAGCAGCTTGACTGTGGCGGCGTCCCTTGCCGGTTCTCCGGGCTGCTCCGAGGACTCCGTCCGAGTAGCGCGATCTGCCTTCTGGCTCGACGCAACAGCAGGGGAGGCTGAAGGCCCAACAGTTAATTCATCTATCTCACCAACAGTTGATGGGCTTGATGGGCTGATGGTCGCAGCAG
Source organism: Synechococcus sp. W55.2 (assembly GCF_047461635.1). Lineage (NCBI taxonomy): Bacteria > Bacillati > Cyanobacteriota > Cyanophyceae > Synechococcales > Synechococcaceae > Synechococcus > Synechococcus sp. W55.2. The sequence goes on from NZ_JANSHM010000014.1 coordinate 1,199, forward strand.
GGGCCGGAGGGGCTGTCCCGTCCGGGGGAGTTCTCTGAAGTGCAGGAGATAGGTCAAGGGCTGGGAAAGGACTCCGTTCCGCTGAATCCTCAGCCACCATGCTTGGGCGCAGCTGGCCCAGCAGATCCACTAGGGCAATTTCCAACCACAGTTGGGGCTGTCCGCTTTGACGAATTTGCGGCTCACACTGGCGCAGATGGCTCTGGGCTGCCAGCAGTATCTCCACCGAGTAGCGAGGGGCCCGTTGCTGCAGGGCTGCCCAGGTGGAGTCCGTTACAGCCACCAACTCCCGTTGCTGGGGGGCTGTCTTGACCAGCAGCAGATCCCGGTAAAGGGCCACCAAGTTCTGCAACAGGGCTAAGGGCTCTTTGCCCCGCTCCAACAATTGCCGAGTTTGGCTGAGCACCGCCTGCACATCCTGAGCCAGCAGCGCATCCATCAGAGCCAAAAGCTGCTGTTCCGGGATCCCGCCCACCAAGTCCCAAACCGCCTCCGGGGTGATGGATCCTTCCAAGAGGCTGAGCTGGTCCAGCAGGCGTTCGGCGTCCCTCAGGCCCCCTTGGGAAAGTTGGGCCACCAGTTGCAGCGCCTCCGGCGTGATAGGGATCCCTTCTTGGGCGGCGATCTTGCCCAGGTGGGCCACCATGTCGTCGAGGGGGATGCGGCGGAAGTCAAACCGCTGACAGCGGGAAACAATGGTGGGCAAAACCCGCTGCGGGTCAGTGGTGGCCAGGACGAATACCACGCGGGGGGGCGGCTCTTCAAGAGTTTTCAGCAAGGCGTTGAAGGCCGCATTGCTGAGCATGTGGCACTCGTCGATGACATAGACTTTGTAGCGGCTGTTCACCGGGGCAAACTGGGCCCGCTCGATCAGCTCGCGGATGTTGTCTACGCCGGTGTTGCTGGCCGCGTCAATCTCGAGAACATCCAGGGAGGCTCCCGCAGTGATGGCGCGGCATTGGCTGCACGCCTGGCAGGGATCCGGCGTCGGCCCCTGTTCACAATTCAAAGACTTGGCCAAGATGCGGGCGCTGGAGGTTTTTCCCGTGCCCCGCGGCCCGCAGAACAAATAGGCAGGCGCCACCCGCCCCAGCCGGATGGCATTGGCCAGCGTTTGCACCACCGCTCCTTGGCCGACCACATCGGCAAAGCGCTGCGGGCGATATTTCAGATGAAGGGGTTCGTACTTGCCGGCAGCAGCCATTTCCGAGATCTCCGGTCGCGATAGTGGGACGGAGTCCTTGCCAGCAGCGCCCCAACCGGAAGAGGAGAGAGCAGAGAGCAAAGAGGAGAGAGAAAAGAGGAAAGAGCCTCACTTCTCTCTTCTCGCTTCTCTCTTCTCATTCTGGCTCCTCGATGAAGGGATCCCTCCCTGCCCATCAAGAGCAGGGCTGGACACCAGGGGGGGAGACCGGCAGAGCTTTTGTGCTCCCCTCTGCTAACGTGACCGGCGGCGGGCCAGGGGACTTGGGATCCCGGCGACGCAGAGAGGGAAGCTGGGGCAGTTGCACTCTCCAGCCGGGCGAGTCAAGCTGATCCATGTGCTGCACGCGGTAGCTGAGCTGGTACAACTCCTTCCTAAGCTGGCGATTCTCGGCCTGGATGGCGGCGATGCGCTCGCGAATGGGCTGAAGGCGGGCCTGCAGCTTGCGCCGGTAGAGCTCCGGCAACTCCTGGATCATCTGCTCCAGCAACTGCTTCTCTTGGTAAAGCTGCTCGATCTCCGCCTCATAGCTGCGAATTTGCCGGTGTTGCTTTTCTTGGCGCAGCTCCAGAAGGTCTATCTGGCCCTGCAAGATGCGATTGCGCTCTCGCAAAAGCTGGATTTCCCGCTCCCGCGCGGCCAGAGCTTGAGCAAACTCCGTCTCGCCAACGCAGCCTGCTTCCTGCATCGCTTCTCCCTCAACCCACCCGTACATGGCTACCCTCCGTCCCACCGGGGCGTAGGGGATCCCCTACCCGTCACTGTATCCGGCCCGCGGGGGTGAGGCAAATGGCCTCTGGCCCGCCGACGCCAAAGCTTGCTTCACCTGGGCTTCCAGCTCAGCCAGGGATCCGGAGTTGTCCAGCACCACATCGGCACGGCGCACTTTTTCCGCCAAAGGCCACTGGCTGGCGATGCGAGCTTCGATTTCTGCCGGTGTAAGAAGATCCCGGCGGGCAAGGCGTTGCCGCTGCTGCTCTGGAGTGCAAGTCACCACCCAAATCTCGCTGGCCCAATTTTCCATGTGGGCTTCAAACAGCAACGGGATCATCAGACAAACGGTTTGGGATCCCTGGGCAGAGGAAAACCCTGGCCCGCTGTTCTTTTGGGAACCAGGCCCTTCCTCAAGCAACACGCCATGCGCCTCAGAGCTCTGCTCCGCCAACGCGGACAGAAAATCTTGCAGTTGAGCTCTAACGAAAGGGTGGATTTGGGCCTCTAGCCAAGCCCGCTCAGCGGCATCTGCAAACACGATCTGGCCCAACCGCCGGCGATCCAGATCCCCGGAGGGTGTTTGGATGGCCTTCCCATAGCGTTCCAGTACCCGCTCGCGAATGGGGGATCCCACCGCCAAGGCCTGGCGGGCCATTTGATCGGCATCGGCTACTGGGATCCCGTGCTGCTCCAGGATGCGGGCCACCGTGGATTTGCCCGTGCCCACTCCGCCTGTCAGGCCGATGATTCGCATAGCTGTCGTGGTTACGGTTTAGCTTGCTGGGGTAGAGGGGCGCTGCCAGGGTAAAGCCAGTTGAAGGTTTTTCTTCAAGGGGAGGCCGTTTTTGCAGCCAGCGGAGAAGAACGGTGCTCTGCCGCAGCCGGCAAAGGAGAGCTGGGCGGCAGCAGGCTATACTCAAAGCCCTCCACCAAAGCCCGACAGGAGGCCTCGATGATGTTGGTGGAAACCCCCACCGTTGTCCAACGGCGGTGACCGTCGCTAAACTCCACCAGCACGCGCGTTTTGGCCGAGGTGCCGGCTCGCCCATCCAAAATGCGCACCTTGTAGTCGGACAGGTGAATCGCTTCCAGTTGGGGATAAAACTCCAGCAGCGCCTTGCGCAACGCCCCATCCAGAGCGGCCACCGGCCCATTGCCTTCCGCCGCTGTCACTCGAGTTTGCCCCTGCACCGCTATCTTCACCGCCGCCAAAGATTGCACATCCGTTGCTTCGCCACTGGGATCCCGGTCTTTGCTGTTCCAATCGGAGCGTGTGGTGGTCGTCACGTTGAAGCTGAGCACCTCAAAAGGATGGGAGCGTTGTCCCAGCAAGCCCCGCACCAACAGCTCAAAGCTGGCCTCAGCCGCCTCAAACTGGTAGCCCTGCAGCTCCAGGGTTTTCAGCCGCTCCAAAATCAAGCGCACCTGCGGATCCGACTTCTCCAGCCGGATCCCGAATCCGGCCATTTTGTGGAGGATGTTGCTCAGCCCCGCCTGTTCCGAGACCACAATGCGGCGACAGTTGCCCACTTGCTCCGGGGCGATGTGCTCGTAGGTGAGGGGGTTTTTCTGAACGGCGCTGACGTGGATCCCGCCCTTGTGGGCAAAGGCCGATAGGCCCACAAACGGAGCATGGTCATCCGGGGCCAAATTGACCACCTCGCTGATGGAGCGGGAGATCTCCGTCAGGTGTTGCAGCTTCTCTTGCGGCAGACAGCGATAGCCCAGCTTCAGTTGCAAGTTGGGAATGACGCTGCACAGGTCGGCATTGCCGCAGCGTTCCCCATAGCCGTTGATGGTGCCCTGCACCATGCGCGCCCCTGCCTGCACCGCCGCCAGGGCATTGGCCACAGCAGTGCCGGAGTCGTTGTGGGTGTGGATCCCTAGGGGCAAGTGCTGCAGGTGATGGGATTCTGCCAAGACAGCTGCCGTGATCGCCGCAATCTCGTGGGGCAGGGATCCGCCGTTGGTATCGCAGAGAACCAGCCACTCCGCCCCCGCCGCCGCCGCTGCCGCTAGGGTTTGCAGGGCATAGTCGGGGTTGTGGCGGTAGGCGTCGAACCAGTGCTCGGCATCGTAGATGACCCGCCGCCCCTGGGATCGCAGATAGGCAATGGTGTCGCGGATCATGGCCAGGTTTTCCTGCAGCGTGGTGCCCAGGCCCTCGGTGACGTGGAGATCCCAAGACTTGCCGAAGACGGTTATATAGCGGGTGCCCGCCGCCAAAATGGCCTGCAGCATGGGATCGTCTGCCGCCCGCCGCCCCGGCTTGCGGGTAGAACAAAAAGCCACCAGCTCGGCTTGCTCTAGGGGCTCTTCCCGCATCTGCCAGAAAAACTGCACATCCTTGGGATTGGCTCCTGGCCAGCCCCCTTCAATAAACGGGATCCCCAGCCGATCCAGCAGCTTGGCAATCTGTAACTTGTCTTGCACCGACAGCGATAGCCCCTCTCGCTGGGCCCCATCCCGCAGTGTGGTGTCGTAGAGAGTGATGGTGGCTGAGCAACCCAGATCAATCTTCATATCGCATCAGTTTCTTGTAAAAGGCGGTGGAGAAATCCGGCTGTTGTCCGCGCTGCACCAAAGAGACGACATCAATCAGATAATCCACAAACTCGTAGTTGGCGATGGAGAGCTGATAGGTGAGATCTGCATCCTGAGCAAAGATCACCTGAACCACCGTCAGATCCGAGGGCAACGGGGACATGTGCCAACTGGCCAAGAAGCGGACAGGCTCTTCCCCCTCGATGGCCCTCTGCCCTTCCAGGCTGGCTTTTTTGTAGAGGCCCACCGCGAGGGCTAGGTACTGTCGGCGGGCAACGGCGTAATAGGGCTGATAGACGGCCACTTCTGGCGGGCTAGCGGGTTCAAGTTGCAAAGCCATAGTGCGCTAGGAGAGGGGTACAGCTTTTTCTGATTTCATGAAGTTCTACAAAATAGGTGGGATCCCCATAGCCGAGAGAGATCTCTGCATTGGCTGTAGCAAGTGTCGCCGGAAAAAGCTGTGAGGTCAATTGCGGCAGAGAACCCAGAAAAAATTATAAGGGGCCACTGCAACCCATTTCATTCAGCGTATCGCGAAGCGGTGCGGTTCCCGGTAGGGTGCCGGAGGCATAGCACAATCGCGACAGCGGGTGAGCGGACTACGGATAGATTGCCCAATTGTCTACTTTTCCTTGAGGGATCCCGCATCCCATGCTGGGGAGAAGCGTTGGAAAGTCGGGGATCTCTGGGAAAGAATAGAAAGAGGGGGGATCCCTGCCCCTGATAGCAACCGGCTTTTCTCCTGCCGGCGGTGGCGAGACGGTGCCCTTGCTTGATTCTCCAAACGTTTGGCATCTCCTGGCTTCATGAACACAACCCAAGACCCAACCGCTTCTCGTCTCGACCTTCTCCCCCCGGGAGAGGGAGGAACAACGGCCAACCTCCTGCTGGAGTGGGATCCCGTCCTGCAGCGCAAGTTCCAGCAGCTTGTCCAGATCTTCGCCGAGATGGAGCGGGTCTTGGTGGCCTACTCGGGGGGAGTTGATAGCAGCTTGGTGGCCAAGTTGGCCTGCGATCAGCTGGGGGAGCGGGCCCTGGCCGTCACCGCTGCTTCTCCTTCGCTGCTGCCGGAAGATTTGGAGGAGGCAATTCAGCAGGCTCGGCAAATCGGGATCCGCCATCAGATCGTCGAAACCCACGAGCTGGAAGATCCGGGCTACGCCGCCAACCCCGTTAACCGGTGTTACTTCTGCAAAAGCCACTTGCACGATACCTTGCGCCTGTTGGCCCAAGCCCAGGGATATAACCATGTGGTGGATGGTCTCAATGCCGACGATCTGGCCGATTACCGACCGGGGACACAGGCAGCTCGGGAGCGCGGCGTGCGTTCCCCCTTGGCGGAGGTGGGGATGAGCAAGCTGGAGGTGCGGCAATTGTCTCGCCACCTGGGGCTGTCTTGGTGGGATAAACCGGCCCAACCCTGCCTCAGCTCTCGCTTTCCCTACGGGGAGGCAATCACCCCTGAGAAGCTGCGTCGGGTGGGAGCGGCGGAGCGCTACTTGCGCAGCTTGGGTTGGCGGCAGGTCAGGGTGCGCTCGGAGAAGGACACCGCCCGCATCGAACTTCCTCCGGATCAGATCGTGGAGTTTGTGCAGAAAACCAATCTGGAAGCGCTGGTCAAGGCCCTGCAATCCTTCGGCTATCTCTATGTCAGTCTCGATTTGGAGGGCTACCGCAGCGGCAAGCTCAACCGAGTCCTCAACCTTTCCCAGTTGGCCACAAGCTAGCGGGCTGGGGAAGCCGTAGGGGATCTGTGTTGAAGTTTTGCGCCGGGTGATTATGAGAGGGTTGCGGTTGCTCTGGCTCTGCTTGGGGGTGCTGGGGTTGGCAGTTGCCGGCCCTGCTGCGGCTCAGGTGGAGTCCCAGAAGAAGGGGGGCGCTCAGCCCATGGATACGACTGACCTCAGCGCCGTTGCCGACCGAACGTTACGGCTGCGTTCTGACCGGCAAACCTTCGATCAACGGGCGGAAGTCTTCCAAGCGGAAGGCAATGTGGAGATGCGGCTGGGCCGCTCTGTGTTGCGGGCGGATCGCCTGCGCATTGAACTGCGACAGCGGCGGGCTGTGGCCGAGGGCAATGTTTCTATTCAACTGGATCGGCAGCGCATTCAGGGATCCCGGCTGGAGTACGACTTTGAGCAGGAGCGGGGGTTTTTGGAAGAGGCCTTCGGGCAGGTGGATATTGGCCAGTTGCAGGCCAGTGGATCCCCGGCAGCCGCTTTGGCGCCAGAGCGGTTGGTGCGCTTTCGTGCCGTTCGCATTCGCTTCGATGCCAACACCTGGGAAGGAGAACAGGTGCGGCTGACCAACGACCCGCTGGATCCGCCGGAGTTGGAGATTCGCAGCCCACGGGTGACCTCCACCCTGCAAGCCGATGGCTCCAGCCTTTTGATTGCCGAGGCCGGCCAACTGGCCTTCGACCAGGTCTTGTTTCTGCCCCTGCCCATTCGGCTGCGCTTCGACTCGTTGAACCGTCAGCCTCCGGTCAGCATCTTCTACGATGATTTCGACAGGGAAGAATTGCGACGGGGCCTGATCCTGCAACCCAACTTCGAGCTGCTGCGGGATCCCAACGTGAGCTTGGTGCTCTCCCCGCAACTGTATCCACAACGTCTTTGGGGCAGTGAGCAGGGCCTTTTGGATGGGATCGGGCTGCGGGCCGATTTTCGTTGGCGGCAACCGGAAGCCAACGCTCAAACCTCGCTGTTTGCCGAGCTGCGGGGGATCGTCTTCCAGGAGTTTGCTCAGCGCTTGCGAGCCCAGGTCGAACACCGCATCACCACCGGCGATGGCGGAGAAGTCGCCTACACCTACGCCTATCGGGAACGCTTCTTCAGCGGTCGCCTGGGGTTTCAAATTGTGGAAAACCGCCTCGGTGCCAGCTACCGCTCACCCACCCTCCGCCTGGGCAATACCGGCTTGGATCTCAGCTACCGCATAGCCGCCGACTACATCGATGCCTTGGGGCAGCCGGATGAAATCGACACGGATCCGGAGTTGGCCTTAGCCAACACCACCGACCGCATTCAGCTCTCCCGCCTGCAACTGGGGGCAACCTTGAATCGCTCCTTTCCCCTCTGGAGCCCTCCCAAGACGGCGGCGGATCCCCCACCCCGCTTTTCCGCTCTGCCCATCGAGCAAGGGATCTGGCTCAGCACCGGCGTGAGCAGCAGCCAGTCTTTTTACTCCAATGGCCGGGCCCAGAGCTATACTGCCGGCAGTATTGGCATTGATGCGGTGATCGGGGCTTTCGTGGCCGATACCTTCGACTACACCAACCTGAGGGTGACCTACTCCAACGGTTTTCTGGCCGGAGCCTCGCCGTTTTTGTTCGACCGCATCACCACGCGGGAACAGCTCGTCTTGGGCTTTTTGCAACAACTGTACGGCCCGCTGCGGGTGGGGGCAGAGACAACGGTAGATTTGCAGTCAGGCCAGCAGGTGGATGTCGTCTATCGCCTGGGCTATGACCGCCGCACCTATGGCTTCAGCCTGCAATACAATCCGGTGCGCCAGTCGGGGGCTCTGGAGCTGCGGGTGGAGGGCCTGAACTGGGATCCCGGCCAATCCTCGCCGCAGCCGACGACGGGATCGAGGATCCAAGAGCCCTGATCCCCAAACTCCAAGGGAACGGAAAAATGTAATCCTGACTACTACTCTGTGGAGATTTTCTATGAGAAATTACCCCAACTTGGGGAGAAATCCTACCTCAAATCTGCCTTGAATTGCAGAACCCTTCTGGACATCGAAACGGTAAGGTAAGATACAGAAGTTACAGTCATTTTAAACAGGAATGAGACCTTTCCGTGGCATTGCTTCCTAACTCTCCTCTCCCAAAGGAGAGGGGCTGGGGGTGAAGGATGACTCCCTCTGTAAGCGGCGCGGAACGCTTGGGAAGTGTTTCAATCTAGTTTGGAATGACTATGAATGACTATGTTTTTCCAGGATTGATTTCTGCCAGTTGGGATCGCCGTATCGCAGACTACCGCAGTGATCCCCAGACAGTGTTAGGGTAGATGATAGGCTGAGCAACGTGGGCTGGTAATCTGAATTATGCAAACACTCGATGCAATCCCCGATAAAAAACGAGCAGAGCGAATAACCTGTAGCTACATCAATGCGACCAGCTCCATTCAGGTGGTTCGCATCACGAATATCGAAAACTGGTACTTTGAGCGGGTGGTCTTTCCAGGCCAGCGGCTGCTCTTTGAAGCAGTGCCCGGAGCCAAGCTAGAGATTCACACGGGCATGATGGCCAGCTCCATTCTGGCAGACACCATCCCCTGTGAAAAGCTGCGCGTTCGAGAAACGGAGCCGGCGACCGTAGGCGCCTAAATCTCCAGAGGCCAGCGGTGCGGACTAGGTTTCCCGGCTTTGTTGCCTTCTCTCCTCACTCTCTGGGCTGGGGGAAGGCTGAGGCGAGGGGCTGGCGGAGCGGCGCGGCTTGGGAGGTAGGGGGATCTCCAGGAAGCGGGCGCTCAATCTCACCAGGCTGGTCTCTTGGGGCGGCCAAGGGATCCCCAACCAACGGGCTGTGAGCTCCAGCAAGCTGGGGGGTGGTGTCGGCGTAGGAGTTGGCGTGGGTGGTGGGGTGGGGTACAGATCTAGGCGCGGTGGCCGTGGGGTGCTAACCCGAAAAGCATCGGGGGGCGGTTGGGTCAGAGGTACATTCGGATCCCCGCATCCCAGCAAGCCCAGTCCGCCGGCAAGCAACAGGCCGTACAATTTTCGAGTGCCTCTACTGCCCATGAGTACGCTGCTGGACACCTCCAACAGGGTATCATCGAGAGCCCAAGGTTCTGAGCTGAGCTTGTAGATCTGCCTCCAGGCCGGACAGCTCACGAGCCAGGGTTGCGTAGCGGTTGCCAGTCAAGTTTTTGGCGGTAAATTGCTCCAACAGTTGCTGATCCCGGGCAACCATTTGGTTGAGATACTGAGCCACAGAGGCTTGTGGATCCTCGATCAAAGCTCGGCACACCTGTAGGGCCATCACCAGTTGGGCCCGCACTTGTAAAAACAGCGATTGGATGTACTTCTGCTCGGCCTCACTGAGTTGCCGAAAATCCCGCCAATGCTGCCCCCCCTGCAGCGATTGCCGAAGCTCGTTGACCCAGTGGTTGTAGTCTTTTACCTTGCGGGCCAGATTGGTGGCAAACTTCATCATCTCAGGGGTGCTGTTGAGCAGGTGGGCCTCCTGCCAACGCTGGCGGATGCGATGCAGGCTTTTTCCCAAGCGCAAGTTGGCTCTCAGGATCCCCAACAGGAGCAGCAGTAGGATCCCGGCAGCCGCGGTATAGGACACCCAAGAGCCGGGATCCCGCGTCCCCAAGAAGATGACCAAGGCTATTGCTATCAAACCAAAGGCCAGCATGCCCCAGGAGCGTAGCCGCTGTTGCTGCAGACGCAGGTACTCCGCCCGCAAATCAAAGGCCTCGCAGCAAGCGTCCAGATCGGCGGCCATGAGCTGGCGAAACTCGTCCACAGAGATCGGTTCCACACTAATCATCGAGGGCACCCTTAACGCAAGTGGATCGAGGCCAAACGGCATCAAGACCTGCCCTGCCAATCACGGGCAGCTTCCGTGCTTTCTTGTAGGGGCTCCAGCGTTTCGCTGGCCGGAACCACCATCAACCCATACCCTCCGCTGCGGCAAAAATCGACGATCTCCTGCGTGTCAAAGCGTTCTGCCACGGGCTTGGGCAGCCCCTGTTGAGCCAGCCTCTGCGCATATTTTCTTGCCGCAAACGAGCTCTCGAAAGCAATGACGATATCTTGACCCCCAACCTGGCGCGTGCAGATTCCCTCCTGCCCATTGGCTTGGTAAAGCAGCACAATCACCTGGGGGGGCAAGTCCTCTGGGCTGACCCAAGACAAACCCTTCTCAGCCTGGGATCCCCCGCTAAGCAATACATCCCGCGCCTCATTCAGCCGCGCCAGTTGCGCCTCTAGCAAGGGTCTTTGTCGCTCGTCCTCCAGTTCTGCGAGGGCAGTACTGAGGGTTTGGTATTCCTGAAACAGTCGCCCCCGGATCTGCCGCTCGGTTGCGTCCGGCGGAAGGTTGAGAATCTGAAGGGCTTCGGCGGTGTTCATCATGGGCTCTGATTTATTCAAAATCATTGCCTAGACTAGCTGCTTTGAGAGTCTCTGGAGAGAAATTCTCCTATGATCGTGGCTGCCCGCTTTCTCGGCCAGAAGAGAGGGTGGACTCACCGTTCGCGCCAGCGGGCCGGAGGCCTTGTGCGGCGATGATTACTTCCATCTTGGGGCTGCTCAGCAGGGGAATTGACCTGGGGTTGGTCAGATAAAGAGGGAAGGGGGAAGCCCAACTCAAAAGCCTCTCGTGCCAGCAAAGCCAGCAGAGATGGATTCAACTGGGCGCGTTTCACCCGCTCCTTGAGGCGATTCCACAGGTGTGCTCGGTGGATGCGTTCCAACTCTTCTCGCTGTTCACGTATCATGTTGTTCCCACCTCTCTTGTATCAATCCTAACTAAGCAACAGGGGAGCTGGTGTCAGGGAACTTTGATGGATTTTAGGAGATGGGATCCTCATTTTCTCCGAGTTGACCCGCCGGGATCCCTGGGGTTGCCAGCAGGGAACACCATTCACATCTGTAATTTCTTGTGTTGCAGCAAGCCCGTCTTCGGAATGTATAAGGGCGGGATCCGACAGTTTTTCTAGGGACATTTTGGGATCCCTGCGCGCCTTAGAGGTCTTCCACACAGGGAACTGCGGCCTTGACAGGGCCAGCTTGCCCCAATCTATCCAAAAAATGCTGCAGGAGCTGAAAACCGGGTGGGTTGAGGCTGTAGTAAATCCAGCGCCCCTGCTGGCGAGCATTGACCAATTTCGCATCCCGCAGGGTTTTTAGGTGAAACGAGAGCTTGGATTGGCTCACCTTCAGCTCCTCGCAGAGATCACAAACACACAACTCACGCCCCTGCAGCAGTTGCAGCACGCGCAGGCGAATCGGGTCAGAGAGGGCGTGGAATCCCTCCCGCACCTGCTCATCTGTCAAATTCCCCTCTACCTCAACCAGGAACGAAACCATCATTCAACCAGGGTAGCAGGAGTTTTGCGCTGCGGCTGCTGATGGATTCGATGGCAGGGGAAAGGCGCAACAGTCAACCGGCTCAGCGACGGTAGGTCAACCGCGCTTGAAGATAACACTGCCAACATTCCGTTGCCAACTTTGTGTTCTCTTTAACGTTTCTTGTTGCTGCCTTCACAAGCTCTCTACAGTTTCGCTGGAATCAATCACCGGCATCCGTTATGCAAGAGACACGGCTGCAGCGGCTATAGTTAGTGTTGCTGGAAAAAGCTGCTTTGAATCATCTGTTGAAAAGCCTGGGCTGCTCGCGAAGTGTGCAGAACCCTCGCGAGAGCATCTACAAACGGCTCATCAATCTTTTGCCAAGACGGAGACGTTAATCCCGACACAGGGATCCAATACGAGCTTGGCAGGTGGCGATTTCTTGGGGGGTGAGGTTGTCCCAATTGACGTCGCGGCGCAGCACCAAGCCATTGTGCCCAGTGATGAAACGGGGCAGCTCTGCTTGGTCGATCACGCTCAGATCCCGCATGTGATAGGTAGTGTAATAGGTAACATCTGGGCTCTCGAAATCCACGTCGATAAGGGTGAGGGTCTTGCGGGGGGGCAGAGGGCTGCCCAAGAGGGGACGAGGGCCAGAGCCGAGAATGCCGCAGTGAAGCAGTTGCAGTTGCCCTTTGTGGCCAGGGTAGTAGCCGTGGTCGTGGCCGCTGATGTAGGTGTGGACGCGGTACTTCTCCAGCAGAGCCCGTTTGGCATCCGCCTCCAGCAGCACTTCTCCCGGATCGTCGCGCCCGACAGTGATGGCGTAGAGGGGCAGATGGCCGATGACAATGCGCAACTTGGCCTTCTGAGCCCGTTCGCTGGCCAGAGCCGCTTCCGCCCAGGCCATTTGTTCGGGCGGGATGTAATTGCAGGTGGCATCCCAGACTAGGTAAAACACATCGTCTTTTTCAAAGGTGTAGTAGAAGGGAAAGTCCCCCCGATCCACAAAGTTCAAACCTGGGTCGTGGGCCGGATCGTTCCAAAACTCGCGGGCCAGATCCCGTTCTTTTTGAAAGAGAAAGCCGCCCCGCGTGGTGCGGGCACAGGAAGCATCGTGATTGCCCAAGGTAAAGCCGTAGGGAAGTTTGGCCGCACGGATTGGGCCAGCCACATGCCGGTCGAAGGCTGCCCACATGGCGCGAATGCGCTCCTCCGACAGGCGGGGATCCTGACCGGCCACCATATCTCCTCCTCCCAAAACAATATCCGGCTGAAGATAGGGGATGAGGCCGATGCCCCGATCCACCTCTGGGTCGTATTCCACCGAGCCGTAGATGCCGTTCATGTCACTGATGACCAAGAGGCGCAGATCTCGGCGGGGGGGGATGTAGAGGCCATGGGGGGCATCTGGATGGGGGACGACGGTGGGGGTCGGCTGGGGGGTAGGAGAGGGGAGAGCGGCTCTAGGGGATCCCATCCCTGGGGCTAGATGAGAGGGCTGCTGCCGACTGGCCCAATAGGCTCCTGCCAATCCACTGCTGCTGGCCAACCCCAACAAACCCAGAATTACCTTGCGCCGCTGCATGATCTTTGCCCCCAACACTCCAGCGGTATTGTAGAAAATCAAAAGGCTGATGTTGGGCTCTTCCATCTGCGCACGGCCTGGACTCGGCTCGAAGATGGTTATGCGCGGCAGCTCTTGTAGAGTTCGGGGTGTTTTTTGAACAACTGTTGACGCACAAATGCTACCTTGGTAGAGATGAGCAACTACCTATCTCAGACTCGGTATGACTTGAGGTTTTCCATGCCTCGCCCCTTGGATTCTTTGGAAGCTGCTTTGGAACGGTGCCGGGAGTGCAATCTGCGTTTGAGCCGACAGCGCCGTTATATCCTGGAGCTGCTGTGGCAGTGTGGCGAGCACCTCTCCGCCCGCGAGATTTACGATCGCCTAAATCAGCAGGGCAAACCGATTGGCCACACGTCCGTTTATCAAAACCTGGAAGCTTTGGCCAGCCACAACATTGTCGAGTGCTTGGATCGTGCCGATGGGCGCCGCTACGGCAACCGCACCCATCCTCACAGCCACGTGAACTGTCTGGATAGCAACCGCATCTTGGATGTGGACGTGGAGCTGCCGCCTGAACTGCTGGCCCAAGTGGAGCAACAAACGGGCACCCGCATCCAAAGTTACCGCATTGAGTTTTTTGGGGTGGAAAAGCCTGCGGAGCCCCAGCAGTAACCTTGGCAAAGGGATCCCTGCTGCCCTGAGCAAAAGTTGGGCAAAGGTCAGTAAGCTCGATTTTGGCCTTTGCCGATTTGCGACTGGATTTGCTCGAGAGAACTGGCAGGGGCCAGGCATTTGTTGCCCCAGCACACCAGCCCTAGAGCTCCTTCCGGCAGAGGTTCGGCTTCGGTGGGGAGAGCAAAGACGGTGGTGGGCCAAGATCGTTGCTGAAAGGCGGGAATGGAATCGGCCTCCAGGGTGACTTTCACCCAATTGCTGTACCAATCCAGTCCGGCAAAAAGGCTGGGGCAGGTGCGCGGCTGGGTGCTCATGATGTGGGCAAAGGTTTTCAAGGCCTGCTCTGCCCGCTCCAGGTAGTCCAGATCTCCAGTGAGGGCGGCAAGGCGCACCAGGTTGGCAATGGCCACCCCATTGGCTGCAGGGGTAGCGTTGTCCTGGAACTCCTTCTCTCGCACCAACAGCTCAGGGGCACTCTGGGCATCGCTGACAAAGTATCCCCCCCTGGCCGGATCCCACAGTTGCGTATCCATCTCCTGCTGGAGCTGGAGGGCAGCCTGTAACCAGTCTTGAGGGGTGGGATCCCCCACCAGAGGCAGGCAGGCTTGCTGCAAGTCCAACAGGGCCTTGATCAGCAGGGCGTAATCTTCCGATTTGGCGGGCACCTGAGCTGTGCCATCGTAGTTCAGGCGCAACAGGGATCCGGTCTCAGGGTGGCGCTGCTGGCTGAGGATGAATTGGGCAGCCCGCAGAGCGAATTGCAGATAGTCTGCGTTGCCGAACACTTGATAGGCCCGCGCCAGGCCGGAGATCATCAAGGCGTTCCAAGAGACGATCATCTTGGTGTCGGTGACAGGTGGGATTCGCCCTGGCCAGGATTGCAGACGGGCCGATTGGGCATCCACTGCCGGAGGGAAGGGAACTCGTCGCTCCGCAGAGCCATAGCGTGCCTGAAACAGATGGGTGGTCAAGGCGGCTTCAACTTCTGGCGGCAACGTCCCCCCCTGTTTGCGCTGCAAGACGATGCAGCCGGGCCGATCAGGGAAATTGCCCCCCGGAGACAGGTCAAACGCCTGCTGCAAGGCGCGGAAGGTTTCTTCCCCCAAGAGATCCTGCAGCTCCTGCCAGCGCCAGACGTAGAACTCTCCCTCTTCCGGCTCCCGATCCTCTGCTCGGGCAAAGCTGTCGGCATCTTGAGCGGCGTAGAAGTATCCGGCAGGGGCGGTCATCTCTCGCGCCACCCACTCCACCGTCAGCCGCACCGCCCGCTCAATGGCCGGATCTTGGATCCCATGGGCCCAGAGATCGGAGAGAAACTCTAGGATCTGCCCGTTGTCGTAGAGCATCTTTTCAAAGTGGGGCACCGTCCAGGTGGGATCCACAGTGTAGCGGTGAAAGCCGCCGGCCACATGGTCGAAGATCCCTCCCAGCACCAAGGCCATGCCTCGCTCTTTGGCCCGTTCCAGAGCGCTCTGCGAGCCGGGGATCCCTTCTGGTGGGTCGAAGCGGGCCGAACGCAATACCAACTGGGCGTAGGGCATCATGGGAAATTGCTGCACCGCCCCGGCATTGGCGAGCAAAGGCTGGATCTTAGGGATCCCAGAGCGCAGCAGGTCGGCGGGAATGTGGTCTTCCGGCACTAAGTCGCTGAGGGTGGTCAGAGCCGTCAAAATCTGGCCTTTCATCTCCTCTATTTTTTCCTTTTCCTGCCGGTAAAACTGCAGGATGCGCTGCAGCAAGGCCAGAAACCCCGGGCGGCCAAAGCGGGGCTCTACAGGAAAATAGGTGCCGGCGTAAAAGGGCACCAGGTCATCGGGCGTGAGGAAAACATTGAGGGGCCACCCCCCCTGCCCGCTCATGAGCTGCAACGCCTGCATGTAGATGCTGTCGAGATCGGGCCGCTCCTCGCGATCCACCTTGATGGGCAAAAAATGGGCATTCAAAAAGGCGGCAATTTCAGGGTTGGAGAAGGCCTCGCCCTCCATGACCGTACACCAGTGGCAACTGGAATAGCCGATGGACAGAAAAATCGGCCTATCCTCGGCCCGGGCTTTCTCCAGAGCCTCGGGGATCCAAGGCCACCAGTCCACCGGGTTCTCGGCGTGCTTGCGCAAATAAAGGCTGGAACTTGTGGCGAGGCGATTGGCCATGAGTACACCCTCTCACCCTTTTTGCTTTTCAGGCTAGCGCGTCCTCCTCCCAAGGCAGAGCCAACCCACTGTTGTTCAAGATACACTCACCCAGGATCCCTGTCGGTCAAGCCTGCTCCTGCTCGGCAGCCGGGACTAAAAACTCCAGAGGGCGCCCGTGTAAAACCAAGGTGGTGCTGGGATTTTCCACAAAGCCGATCCGCTCGTAAAAGCCACGCTGATGGGTTGTGAACAGGTAGACGCGCTCCACCGACTGCAGATGGGGATGGCTAATCAGGGTTTCCACCAACTTGCGCCCAATGCCCTGACGTCGGTAATCGTGATCAACCACGATATCCCAGAGGACGGCTCGGTAAACCCCATCGGAAGTGGCGCGGCCAAAGCCAATCAGGCGCTCCCCATCCCAGGCGCTGACCACCGGATGGCTGTGAGCAACGGCCCGCTCCATCTCCTGCCGCTGGCGATTCTGCGCCCAAAAGGCATTGCGGTTCAACAGCAGGAGAAGTTGATCCAGATCCAGCTCGCCCCGCTCCAGAGAGAAGCGAATGTTGCGGTTGTCCACCGGCTGATGAGAGAGGGCAATGACAGGCTCAGGAGAGGGATCTGACATGAAGCGGCCTTTGCAGTGGCGAGGGTTGACAATGGGGAAGGTCGGCGAAACACTTGGGCCTGACGAACGGAGACTAGCTGGCCGAGGCACTTTCGGCGGTTGGCCCCGCATGCTCTAGGGCATAGGCTTTGAAGCGCTCCAGATCCGCCTGGATGGTGCTCTCCACCACTTTGCCCACAAACAGGCCATCCAAGATTTTGCCGAGGATCCCCGGGATCTTGTAGGCCACCGACAGCTTAACAATGGTACTGCCTTTGCGGTCGTAAAAGCGCAGCGCGCCCCGGTTGGGTAGCCCTTCCACCGAACTCCAGCCGATGTGTTGGTGTTTCACCACCGTATGGGTGCGGGAGATCCAACTGAAGGTGAGGCCGCGGGTATCCAGTGTCCACCGGGACAGCTCCTGATCCAGCAATTCCACCGAGCGGATCCACTTCATCCAACGGGGCATGAGGGTGAGGTTGGCCCACAAATCCCATACCTGCTCAATGGGAACAGGCACCTCCACCTGACAGGTATGCTCTAGCCAATCTGACTCTGACATAGGGCCTCCCACGCAACACCCAGCAGAAACGCAAACCATCCAGGGGCTTGGCCACAACGCCTCGGGACGGGATCCCTGCCTTTACAAAATTTTATATCGACCTAAGATAGCATTATCGGCCTCGTGAAAGTTTGGGGCTCTGCGCTTTTGGGCAGGCCGGTTTCTTTTTCGAGCAAGTTGCGGCTGCCCCCCATGAGGGCAATGCAGAAGGCAGGTATCATGGTTGCCATCTGCAAGCTCCACTTGCAAGGGTTCGCTGCATCCACTCGGTTGACTTGACGGAACGACCTCACCATGGTTTCTCAATGGAAACAGCATCTGAAGAACTACTTCGTGGCGGGGTTGCTGGTGGTGATCCCTCTGGCAACTACCATTTGGCTGACGGTGGAGGTGGCCACCTGGAGCATTGGCTTTCTGACCAGCATTCCGAAGCAGTTCAATCCCATCCAGGGTTTGCACCCGATCTTGATCAACCTCATCGATCTGGCGGTGGGCCTGTTGACGCCGATTGTGCTCATCCTGTTGATTGGCTTCATGGCCCGCAACATTGTCGGCCAGTGGCTGCTCAATCTCAGCGAACAGTTGCTCCATGCGATTCCGGTGGCGGGGCTGGTGTACAAGACCTTGAAGCAATTGCTCAGTGTTTTGTTTGCCCCCAACAATCAGGGCTTTCGGCGGGTGGTGCTGGTGGAATACCCCCGGCCTGGGGTTTGGGCGCTAGCTTTTGTAACGGGCATCATTCAAACTCCCATACAACCGGGTGGGTCACAGCGCTCCCTCAGCGTGTTTGTGCCCACCACTCCCAACCCAACGACGGGCTGGTACGCCATCGTGCCGGAAGACCAGGTGGTGGAAGTGTTCATGCCTGTAGAAGATGCTTTTAAGATGCTCATTTCTGGCGGCATTGTCACCCCTGAGAGTTTTGAAGCGGGACTGCAGCGGCGAGAGGGACCTTTGGCCGTGGCCATGCCCAGTTTGCGGGAGCTGGTGGAGCAGGAGCGGCTGGCAGGATCCCCCAGGGCTGACTCGGTGGGCTCTGAGGTAGGTTTTGAGACTGAAGGGATCCCTTAATCCTGCTTTCCTGTCCCTGCAGAAGGGCCGGGCTGCCAGAGCTGGTATTCTTTGGCCTGTTCCAAGCGCACATAAAAAGGCCGCATTTGCCGATCCAATGCCTCCACTTGCTCGGAGGGAAAGGCCTTCCAGTCAGCACGGCTGGCCCAGCGGAGGATGAGGTGGACAAGTTCGGGATCCTCTTGATCCAGCCAAACTTCTTTGCCCAGAAAACCCGGATGCCGGCGCAGGGCGGATCCCCAAACCCGCTCGTCTTGCTCAAGAAAGGCTGCTTGCCCACCGGGAGGAACCCGGAAGCAGAGATGTTCGATGGCGATAGGGCCGGGCGGGCTGGGGCAGGTCGACATAGGAGCAGAGGCGGCAAAGTTAAAGATGGGCCCTCTCAAGACTCCAGGGGGGAAGCAGTCAATCGTTGCAGGGTGGGAATGAAGTCGGGGTAGGAGATGCGGGCACAGTCGGCTCCCCTGAGGAGGGTGGATCCCTGCGCTCCTAGAGCTGCCACCATCAGACTCATGGCGATGCGGTGATCCTCGTGGCTGTCGACCTCGGCCCCGTGAAGAGGGATCCCTCCCTTGATTTCCAGGCCATCAGGATATTCAGTGACCTGGGCTCCCATGCGGCTCAGCTCTTGGGCTATGGCAGCCAGACGGTCGCTTTCTTTGACCCGCAGCTCTGCGGCATCGCGAATCACCGTGATCCCTTCGGCAAAGGCCGCCGCCACCGCCAAAACCGGGATCTCGTCGATCAGGGTGGGGATGAGATCGCCGGCGATGGTGCAGCCGCGCAAGCGGGCCGAACGCACCCGCAGATCTCCCAGGGGCTCGCCGGCCATTTCCCGGCAGTTTTCAATTTGAATATCGGCCCCCATCTCCTGCAACACCCGTAGTGCACCGGTACGGGTGGGGTTGAGGCCCACATCCCGGAGCAGCAATTCGCTCTCGGGCACAATGGAGGCGGCCACCAGCCAAAAGGCTGCCGAGCTGATATCTCCCGGCACCTGAACTCTCTGGCCCACCAGGCGGGATCCCCCCACCACGGCCACGGTTTTCGCCTCTGGATCCACGTGAATGTCGGCTCCGAAGGCCCGCAACATCCGTTCCGAGTGATCCCGAGAGAGAGCCGGCTCGGTGACTTGGGTGGTGCCTTCTGCCAGCAGGCCCGCCAGCAAGAGGCAGGATTTCACCTGCGCCGAAGCCACCGGGGAGCGGTAGTGAATGCCCTTGAGGGATCCCCCTTGTACGGCCAAAGGTGCCAACGTCCCACCGGCCCGTCCCCAAATGCTGGCCCCCATCTGCCGCAGCGGTTCTACCACCCGCCCCATGGGCCGCGAGCGCAGGGATCGATCCCCGGTGACGGCAAAAAAGCGCCCGGCCTGGCCCGCCAGGATCCCCAGCATCAGGCGCAAGGTGGTGCCGGAGTTACCTGCATCCAACACGTCTGCCGGTTCTTGCAGCTGGCCCAGGCCAACTCCCCGAATGCGAACACACTCGCTGTTGAGCTCCGAAATATCTGCCCCCAGCGCCCGAAAACAGGCTGCCGTACTGCGGGGATCCTCTCCCAGCAACAGCCCTTGGATGGTGGTTTCTCCTTCGGCCAGGGATCCCAGCATCAGGGCGCGGTGGGAAATGGATTTGTCGCCGGGGATGCTCACTTGGCCGCGCAGGCCCTTGGCCGGCGAGAGAGTGAGGATATCGGTAGAAGAAGAGTGAGTCAACACAGCAACCCTGACGGCAGACTGGGCAAAAGCGGCAGCAGTCTCATCTTACTCAGGTTACTCAGGCCCGGACTCATGCCCCAGAGATCTTACCAGGGATCCCAAGACAGCCTGTCTTTTGACGGCAACCCCTCTTTTCCCAGAGGATCACCTTAACAACATGGATTCCTCGGTCGGGGCCTGGCCTCGGCCTTTTTTTTGCAGATACTGAACTTTGTAGCAGCAGAAATAGAACCCCCGCAGACCGTGCTTGGCAAGGTGTATCAACACGACTCTGTTTTGACCGAGGAGGTGATGGCCTACCTGCAACCCCAGGGGGGCGGTATTTTTTTGGATGTGACGTTGGGAGGGGGTGGACACAGCTTGGCGCTGCTGCGGGGGGGAGCTGCTCGAGTGGTGGGGTTGGATCGGGATCCGGCGGCTCTGCAGGCGGCGCAAGCGCGTTTTGCAGCAGAAGGGATCCCCGGCAGCCGCATCCAACTGTGGCACCTCAATTTTGCCGATTTCGATCTGCAGCAGCACGGCTTTCGGGATGAGCAGGGGCAGGGGATCCCCTTCGATGGCATCGTGGCCGACTTGGGGGTGAGTTCGCCGCAACTGGACTGTCCTGAGCGGGGATTTAGCTTTCGCGGGGAGGGGCCGCTGGACATGCGCATGGATCCCAGTACAGCTCAGGAGACTGCCGCCGATTGGGTTAATCATCGCCCGGTCGAAGAGTTGATCGAGATTTTCACCCGTTACGGCGAAGAGCGATTTGCCCGCCGCATCGCCCATCACATCGAGCAGGCTCGTCCCCTCGCCACAACTACCCAGTTGGCCCAGGTGGTTTGGCAGGCAGTACCTCCGGCAGCTCGGCGAGGCCGCATTCACCCGGCCACTCGGGTCTTTCAGGCGTTGCGCATTGCCGTGAACCGAGAACTGGAGGCTTTAGAAACCTTGCTGGCCCAAGCCCCCACTTGGTTGAAACCCGGCGGCAGGTTGGCCGTGATCAGCTTCCATAGCCTTGAAGATCGCTTGGTGAAATGGGCCTTCCGCAGGGATCCCCGTTGGCAGGTGCTCACCCCCAAGCCCTTGTCCCCTTCCGAACTGGAACGGCAACGCAATCCACGGGCCCGCTCTGCCAAACTGCGAGTGGCTGCCCGCAGCAGTCAGATGTAGGTTTAGGTTGGTTCTCCCGCTCTCAAGAGATCGGCTACTGTGAAGCGGACAGCTGTCCTGCTGAGGCCGGGAATCGGGAGAAGGGGGTTGCTATTGGGGGATGCGGGGAACTAGGGTGAAGCGGAACCGGCAGTCCTGCACCGTCGGATCCCTTGGTGTGTGTGAGGTTAAGCCCTATGGTTAGCCAGCCTTTGAACGCAGGTCTTGATCGTCCCAAGAGCCCTCGTCGCCACAGACAGCCTTCTGCTCTGAGCCGACCCCTCTCCGGTACAGTTCAGGCCAGCCGCACCCAACCTTTGAATTTGAAGTTGAAATCAGCCCATCCTCGCAGCCAGCATCTTGCTTGGGCAGAACACCTAGCCTGGTGGAAGCAAATCTCCACAGGGATGGCTATCCTCTCCGGCGTTTCAGTGTTGAGCCTTTACAGTTGGACTGTGCATACCCAAAGCCGGTGGAGCCAGCGTTACCAGGTGTGGCAGCAGATGCAACGCAACGAACGACAGTTTCTGCTGACTCAGGAATCCATCGCCAATTCTCTGCGGGAAATTGCCGACCGCTCCGAAATGGTGCCGCTGGTACCGGATCGGATGATCGAGGTGCCAATTGCCTCTCCCAGCCAAGTTGAGCCGGATCCAGCCCACCAGACGACAGCCCCGCCTGAAATCGAAAAAGCTCCTCTTTTCTACCCGGTTGGGTACTAGTCCAATGAATCCCGTGGACAGCAGCCAAGCCACTGCTCCCCTCTTACTCTCCCAAAGGCTGTGGATTTTGCAAGATCTCAGCGTATCTCTATCCTCCCTATTCTTCAAATTCTTCAAAAGTCAAGGGATCCCTGGGCCTCAGGATCTGGAATAGTAGTGGGCTACTCTTTAACTGCTTACAAAGCAAAGAAGAAGTCTGGCCCAGGTTTTCTAAGTTGGTGGGATGTGGCCCATCCGAAGCCCTGGGATTGCCGTTGGGATCCCGTTCACCCCTGGGGATGACATCCCCCCTGGCAGGATAGGAACTCCAGAGCAGGGGATGTATGATGCCTAGCACGGCTTTCTCGGAGCAATCGCAGAGAAAGCTGTACCGACAGGTTGTCCTGGGGATCAGCCAGGGCATGTAAAGGGGAAAGTCCGGTGCAAATCCGGCGCTGTGCCGCAACTGTGATGGGCTTGGGCTAGACCCATGCCCTCAGTCAGGATGCCCGCCTGCGGTTTTGGCTCGCATTTCTTCCGCGTCGCACGGAATCAGGAGCTTCAAGAAAGAAAATGAATCCCATTCTAGGTCTCAGCCTGGCGCTGGGGGGTCTTGTTTTGGGGATCCCAGCGTGGGCGCAGCCGGCGGCCTCTTCACCTTCAGCTCAAGAGGTGTTGGAAACCGGTGTTAGCGCCGAGATTTTAAATCAACCCGTCACCACACCTTTTCGCCGTCCTGGTTTGCTGCGGGATTCTTCCCGCCCGGTTTACGTCATTACCCGCCAGCAAATTCGAGAGCAAGGGGCAAGAACGGTTCAGGAGGCCCTGCGCTACCTGCCCGGGATCCTCAGCGACGGCACGGCAGGAACCCAGTTGGGAGCCCTTAGCTCCCAGTTTATGCGGGGAGGACGAACGGCCCAGGTTTTGGTGCTGTTGGATGGCCGCCCCATTAACGACCTGGGCTTTTTTGGCGGGTTTGACCTGTCCAAGATCACCACGGATG
Organism: Synechococcus sp. W55.2; assembly: GCF_047461635.1. Classification (NCBI taxonomy): domain Bacteria; kingdom Bacillati; phylum Cyanobacteriota; class Cyanophyceae; order Synechococcales; family Synechococcaceae; genus Synechococcus; species Synechococcus sp. W55.2. The sequence goes on from NZ_JANSHM010000014.1 coordinate 23,865, forward strand.
GAGTTGAGCGCATCGAGGTCTCCCCAGGCGGGGGCTCCACTTTGTATGGATCGGACGCGGTTGGCGGGGTCATTAATATCGTAACCCTGGAGCCAAAGCCGAGATCCGAGACTGTGCTGGAAGCGGCTATCGGCAGCTACGGCCTCAATGAGCAAGGGATCCAGAACCGCGGCCAGGTGCAGGATCTGGGCTGGGTGGTCAGCTATCGCCGTCTGCAGAGCAACAACGACTTTCCTTTTGAAATTAGGCGTTTGGGCAAAGCCGGCAGGCGGGAAAACTCGGCGGTGGAGTATCACAACCTACAAGCCAAGCTCACCTGGCAATTGGCAGAAGGCCAAGTCCTAACCGGAAATGCCCTTTATCTCAACAAAGCGTTTCAGGTGCCTGGCAGCACCGAGTTTCCCTCCCCCGATGCAGTGCAAAACACCAACGACCTGCTGTTAGATCTCAGTTGGCTGTGGGATCAAGAGAGGGGATCCCTGCAAGCTAGGGTATTTTTTGACGACCTCAACTATCGCTTCAGCGCCCCACAAAGCCAGGGATCCCGGGATGAGATCTCGCGAACGGGGTGGGGATCCCAACTGCAATACACCTGGAAGGCTGCTGAAAACCTGGAGCTTACTCTAGGAGCGGATTACCGATCCATTTCAGCTCGCAACACCACCTTCTCCTTTGCCAGGGGATCCACCAATGTCAACTACGACAATACCGTGAACCAAGGGGCCCTCTTTGCCCGCCTGGATTACAAGCCACAGCCCAACTTTTATCTCAACTTAGGTGTTCGCCAAGATTCGAGCAATCTGGTCAACGGTTCGGCCACCTCTCCTGCCGCAGGGATCCGCTGGGTTTTGGCAGAAAGCACCACCCTGAGGGCCAATTATGCCGGCAGCTTTCGCACCCCCTTGATCTCAAACTTATTCTTTCGTTTGCGGGGCTTTTTTGAGGTAGATGGGAACCCCAATTTGCGACCGGAGCGGGGAGAGAGTTTTGACATTGGCCTGGATCAGGCTCTGGGAGATTTTGGCCTGCTGCGCTTGACCTTTGCCCATAACCGCATCCGCGATGGCATCACCTTTGTCAGCACCGGCCCGCGCAGGGGAACCTACGAAAACATTGAGCTCGTGGAATACACGGGCTTGGAAGCAGCCCTGGATTTGCGATTGGGGGAAAACTGGACTCTTTTTGCCAACTACACCCTGAACGATCCCATCATCCGCTCGGCGCTGGATCCCAAAGCGGTTGGCAAACAGCTAGCCTTCGTGGGAGCAGACAGCCTAAACCTGTGCCTGAGCTACCGCGATGCAGAGGATCGGTATGCCTCAGTTTTCCTGCATCACATTGGCACTTTCTTTACCAACAACGCCAATACCCAATCTCTGCCCGGCTACACCAACCTGGCTCTGCGGGGAGGGATCCCGGTTGCAGAAAATCTCGCTCTCGAGGTGGGAGTCGATAACCTGCTGGATGAGCAATATGAGGTTTTCCCCGGCTACCCCGGAGTGGGTCGCACCGTTCGGCTTAATTTAAGGGGCCAATTTTAGAGCGACTTGAGGCTGACTTTTAGCTGTCTAACTCACTGCTGAATCCTTGGCCAAGACATTGAGATCGTCTTTGCCTCTTCTCACACCCTTTGCTTGGACAGAAACCTATGACTATATCAAGGAGCACCATGTCTCGATCAACTTCCCAGTTGCCCATCCAAGCTGGCAGCGCTGCTCAGCAACCCAGCGGTCATTATCTCTGGGTTTGCATCACCTGCGGATCTCGGTGGGTTAACGGCCAAAAAGAAGGGATTAGCAAGGGAGAAATGCTGCTGTCTGCCCTGCAATCTCAAACCCTCAATCCTCAACTGACCCTGAAGCCGGTTGCCTGTATGAGCGGCTGCAGCCATGCTTGTGTCGTTGCGTTGGCAGCACCTCAAAAGATGACCTATGTTTTTGGAGATCTCGATCCAAAAGATGTGGATCTCATTCTGCAGACAGCAGAGCTCTACCTCACCAAGCCAGATGGGATCCTACCCTGGGCCGAGCGCCCTCTCAAAAAAGAGGTGATTACTCGTATTCCACCACTACCTTGAGGAGCTCTCTCATGGCCGCTTTCACGCCCTGGATAACCCCTCTCCATCAAACTTGGCAGGAAGTTTCTCTGACGGGTTGGACAACCCTTTATGAAGGGATCCCTGCCCATATTGACTGCTTGGGGCCGTTGCTCTACGAGCTGTTTCAAGAGCACTGGGCCGAGATCCAGGTGGGCCATGTGGCGGAAGGCGGGGTGCTGGAGCTGGCTTTCAAGAAACCTCCAGCTTTGTGCGTGCTCTACGATGGCTATCTAACCGTTGCCACCGAAACTTGGCACCTGCATTTGTGCCTGGAGGAGCACCAAGGCGGCCCCCATCGCAAGACCCCACCTGAGCTGCGCCGCAAAAGATTGGTTAGCCGTGCTGCTCTCTACCGGCGCCTCAATCCCCAAGGTCAGCCCCGCATGTGGGGGATCCAATTCTGGAATGGAGCAGAAGAGCCTTTGCTGCAGATTTTTCTGCCCAGCCCCTTTTTGGGGCCAGAGGAAGACTACCTGCCGGAAGGCAAAGCAGATTACCAAAAGCTTTCTCTTTACGAGCGCATCCGCGCCATCTATGTGCAGGGGAAAGAGCGGATCCCCTATGAGGATAACCCTCTTAAACGTCCCTACCTTGCTGTTTGTCGTTCCAGCCGTTGTTATCCTTCCCGCAACTACCAACCGGTTGTGGAAGCTCTGGAATCGGCTCTTCGAGAAGCCAACCTGGACGTACAGGTTATCACCTCAGGCTGCTTGGAAGTTTGCCAACAGGGGCCCGTGGTTTTTTACTCTGGGGATCGCACCTGGTACAAGCGGGTTACTCCCCAAGTAGCTCGGCAAATTGTTTTTGAGCATTTGCTTAATAGCTGTCCTCTGAAAGACCACCTTTTTCCAGGAGATTAAAGCATGATTGGCCTGCAACCGAGTGCTCAACCTATCCCCAGATCTTGCCGCTTGATCTCAGCCCCACTTTGGATACAAGCTGCTCAAGATTTGGCCCAAGGCTGGTTCTGGCCCAGCTTGTTTACCACCGTCGGCTGTCTCAGCAATATTGCTTATACATGTACCCTTCCTTTTGTAACTGTTGGTATTGTTGCAGGCACAACTTTAACCCGACAAAGGGCAATCATTAGTGCCTTGATGATTTGGCTGGCCAACCAAATCTTTGGCTACACCTGGCACAACTATCCCCGCACTCCCGATTCGTTTGCCTGGGGGTTGGTGCTGGGGATCGGCACGGTGGGGATTGCTCTTGCTGGCGGTTACCGACCTCTGTTTTCTCAGTCCAAGCCGCTTCGGCCAAGGCAACTGCTGCTGAACTATCTCTGGATCCCGGCCATGCTCATCTTGGGGTTTCTGGCTTTTGAAGGGCTGATTTTGGCAGCCGGCCTGGTCTTGGGGGGAACGGAGGGCTTGACCCTGCCCATCCTGGGCAAAATCTGGTTGCACAACTGGCTGTGGACAGGACTTTGGATTGGGATCCACGCGCTGCTGGTGTGGGACAGAGGACGTCGCCGGGTGTGGCTTGGAGAGGAGAAACTGCGGTGAGCTGCTCCCGTACACCCATCCCGTCAGCGGTGCGGAGTACCTTTGCAGTGATCTAGAGCATCCCCAAGAGGGATCCAGGCCAAAATAGGGGCGACCTATGTGGGAGGGGATCCCTTTGCAACTCAGTCGCGTTAACAGTGAGGAGCATTCCTGCCATCCTCTGCTCTTGGCTTCCCAACGCCTCTTGCTGTTCAGCGGCAAGGGAGGAGTGGGCAAAACAACCTTGACCTGCGCGCTGGCTCGCCAACTGGCCCAGGTGGATCCCCAGCGCCGTCTGCTCCTGATGTCCACGGATCCCGCCCACTCGTTGGGGGACGTGCTGCAAATCTCGGTTACGGATGTGGCCCAACCCTTGCCGGATCGCCCCAATTTGCAGGTGCGGGCTTTGCAGGCGGAGATTTTGCTGCGGTCTTTTCGGCAAACCTATGGGCCGGCCCTGGAGCTCATTGCCGAGCGGGGCAGTTGGTTTGGCCGAGAGGATCTGCTGCCGATCTGGGATTTGGCGTGGCCGGGGGTGGATGAGCTGATGGCCATTCTGGAGGTCAACCGGCTGCTGGCTGGGGAGGAAGTGGATACCGTTATCTTGGACACGGCCCCCACCGGGCACACCCTGCGGCTGTTGGAGCTGCCCGACTTTTTGGATAATCTGCTGGCCGTGTTTGCCACCTTTCAGGCCAAGCATCGGGAGATCGCCCAAGCCCTGACAGGCACCTATCGACCGGATGAGGCGGATGCATTTTTAGCCCAGTTGCAGAGGGAACTGGAGGGGGGCAAAGCCCGCTTGACCACTCCGGAGAGCACTTCTGCTTGGCTGGTGATGATCCCGGAGCAGTTGAGCGTGGCGGAAACCCGCCGCTTTTGTCAGCAACTGCAAAACCGCCGCGTGCCCATCGGCGGTCTTCTGGTCAATCAGGTGCTGCTTGCAAGAGAGAATAACAGCCAACCTTCGCTGCCCGCTGCTCTCCCCTCTCCTCTCTACTCGGCGCGGCAACAGGAACAGCGGCGTGTGCTCAAAGCCCTACAGGAGGAGCTGCCCGGATATCCTATCTGGGTCTGTCCTTATCAACTGCAGGAGCCAATTGGGTTGGCGGCCCTGGATGAGCTGGTTCAGCAGCTTCGCCCCTTGCCAGAGGTGCTGCTGGAGTTGGAAGGGATCCCAGAGCAAAAAGCAGAGAGCCAAGAGAAGAGAAAGTCTCCCTTCTCTACCCTCTTCCCTTCCTTCAGGGGGATCCCGTCCCTACCGGATTTTTTGACCCAAGGGATCCGACTGGTGTTGGTGGGGGGCAAAGGGGGTGTGGGCAAGACGACGGTGGCCGGGGCCCTGGCTTGGAACTTGGCCAAGCGCCATCCCGACAAGCAGCTCTTGCTGGTCTCCATCGATCCGGCCCACTCGTTGGGGGATCTGTTTCAGACGAAACTGGGTCAGGATCCCATTCCCCTGCTGCCCAACCTGCTGGGGCAGGAGGTCGATGCGGCGGCGGTGCTGGAGCAATTCCGGCAGGATTATCTGGAGGAGGTGGCGGCCATCTTGGCAGGGGAGGGGACGGCAGGGGTGGAAGTCCAATACGACCCACAGGCGTGGCGGCAACTGCTGCAGATGCCCCCACCCGGCTTGGATGAGGTGATGGCCCTGTTGAGTGTTCTCCGACAGGAGACGAGCGGGCAGTTTGACCTGGTGGTGCTGGACACGGCCCCCACAGGGCATCTCCTGCGGTTTCTGCAGATGCCCCAGGCTCTGGAAGGTTGGGTGAGCTTGGCCCTGAAGCTGTGGCTGAAATATCGGGATGTGGTGGGCAGGTCGGAATGGGCGCAGCGGATGCGGGAGCTTTTGGCCCAGGTGCGGCAGCTTCGGCAGCAGCTCCAGGATCCCCAGCTTGTCACCTTTATCCCCGTCTTTAACCCCGAGCAGGCGGTTCTGGCAGAAACCGAGCGTCTTTTGGCGGAATTGGATGCTTTGGGGATCCCTCATCCCTACGCCGTTCTCAATCGGGTGTGGTTGGAGGATTCTACCCCCTTTGGAGAGGCCCTCCGCCGTCGTCACCAGACTCTTCTGGCCCAGCTCCCCCAGCCATTTTCCCAGCAGGCCATCTTGACCATCCCCTTCCTACATCCTCCCAGCTTGGAGAATATCGGCTCCTACTTATTGGCTCCTCAGGAGCCCTAACCTAGGGGTAGACCTTGCTCACCCAAGGAGTTATGGATCCCCATCTGGAAGAACGCGCCCGCGAGCTGCGCACCCTGCTGCAGAAGGCCAGCATTGCCTACTATGTCCACGATGCTCCCATCCTGGAAGACAGCGTTTACGACCGCCTTTACCGCGAGCTGCAAGAGCTGGAGCGGGCTTACCCTGAACTGGTCACTCCCGATAGCCCTACTCAGCGGGTGGGAGAAAAACCTGCAGAGCATTTTCCCACCGTCTTCCACCGCATCCCCCTCTACAGCTTGGAAAACGCTTTCAACCCAGAAGAACTGGAGGAGTGGCAAGAGCGCCTGCTGCGAGTTTTGGGCCTTGCCCCTGTTCCCGACAGCAGGACAGAGGGAGAGCTGGAATATGTATGTGAGCTGAAGATTGATGGCGCCGCCTTGGCCCTAACCTACATCGAGGGTCTTTTGGAGCGGGGCGCTACTCGGGGGGACGGACAGGCCGGAGAGGACATCACCCCCAACGTGCGCGCCATTCGTTCGATTCCCCTGCGGCTGGCGACAGCAGATCCGCCTCCCGTTTTGGAGGTGCGGGGGGAAGTCTATCTGGCCCTGGCCGAGTTCGAGCGGATTAACCGGGAGCGTTGCTCCGCCGGGGATCCCCCCTTTGCCAACCCGCGCAACTGTGCTGCCGGTACCCTGCGGCAGTTGGATAGCCGCGTTGTGGCCGCCCGCAAGCTCAGCTTCTTCGCCTACGCCCTCCACTGGCCGGAGGGATGGCCTGCCGGGGATCCCCCGCAAACCCAGTGGCAGTGTCTGCAGCAGCTCAAGGAATTGGGATTTCCAGTCAACCCCCTTTCCCAGGTCTGTCGGGGCTTGGGAGAAGTGATCCAATTTTATGAGCGATGGCGGGGTGCCCAGCTCCCCTACGCCAGCGACGGGGTGGTGGTGAAATTGAACTCCTTGCGGCTGCAGGAGGAGGCCGGCTTTACGCAAAAATTTCCCCGCTGGGCCATTGCCCTCAAATACCCTGCCCAGGAAGTCCCCACCCGCATCCGCGCCATCGTGGCCAGCGTGGGCCGTACCGGCGCCGTCACTCCAGTAGCAGAGCTGGAGCCGGTTCCTTTGGCCGGCACCCTTGTCAGCCGCGCCAGCCTGCACAATGCCGATCGCCTGCAGGAGCTGGATGTGCACATTGGCGATACTGCCATCGTGCGCAAAGCCGGGGAGATCATCCCGGAGGTGGTCGGGATCCTGAAGGAATTGCGCCCTGCCGACGCTGTTCCCTACAGCCTGCCCAGCCAGTGCCCCGAATGCCACGCCCCTTTGGTTCGTCCCCCTGGCGAAGCCGTGACCCGCTGCCCCAACCCCGAGTGCCCGGCTAAGTTGCGCGGCCAATTGCAGCACTGGGCCAGCCGTGATGCTTTGGATATCGAAGGCTTAGGGGAAAAGCGGGCAGCCCAATTGGTGGAGAGCTTGGGGGTGCGCACCGTAGCCGATCTCTACCGCCTCACCCCAGAGCAGTTGCAGGGTTTGGAGGGAATGGGATCCCGCTCCAGCCAAAAGCTGGTGCAAGCCATTCAGCGCTCTCGTCAACAGCCCTGGGAACGGGTGCTCTACGGGCTGGGGATCCCCCATGTGGGGGTGGTCACTGCCCAGATTTTGGCTGGCCATTTTCCCACCCCTGAGCTTTTGGCCCAAGCCAGCGCAGAAACCATCGCCCAGATCTATGGGATAGGCGCGGAAGTGGCGGAAGCGGTGGTGGCCTGGTTTGCCGAGCCGGCCCATCGTCGCCTGTTGCAGGAGTTGCAGGCGCTAGGGATCCCCGCTCTTCCTCAGCAGGAGAACCCTGCCGTCTCCCAGATCCTGGCCGGGAAAAAATTCGTAATCACCGGCACCTTGCCCACCCTCTCCCGCCAGCAGGCCAAGGCTTGGATTGAGAGTCGGGGGGGCAAAGTCACCGCCAGCGTCAGCCGCCAAACCGACTACGTGGTGGTGGGCTCTGACCCCGGCTCCAAGCTGGAGCAAGCCCAACAACTGGGGATCCCCCTGCTGACCGAAGCGGAGCTGTTGGCGCTGGATCCCACCGTGGAATCCGGTGATCTGCATCCTTGACAGGGTGGATCCCCGAAAAACTTGGGTAGGGTGGGTTGTCTTAGCGGCAGGGATAATTTATGATTCACCTCTAGTGAGGAGTGGACGCCAATAGGGGGAAGCGAACGAAACACGGACAGTTCCTTCCCCTTTTTGGTTACAAAAAGGCGCGGCCACACCTCCAAAAAGTATCCAACTTAACTGAAGGATTCCTTTGCCAGTGCCAGATAAGTTCAACTATGATGGGATCAGCGGAGACGCATGTTTCCGTTCACTCCTCACACCATCTTCCGCTCGGCGTCAAGTCGGGCGGTTTTTCTATAAATCCGTCCAAAGGATGTATGACCATTCCCGATAGCAGCGAAACGGCTCACCCCTTCCATTTCCAGTTTTCCTCCTTGTGAGACACTTGGGGAGAACCGAGGCTGTGGCGTTTGCACGGGTAGCGCAGAGCGCTGGAGAAGCTTATGGTCGCTTTGAAGCAAGAATGAAACACCTCCGTTGCATTGCTTCCCAGCTCCCTTTTGAAGAGTGGGTGGTCGCGGAAGCGGCACGGAGCGCTTGGGAAGTGTCTCAATCCAGTTTGAAATGACTATATCTCCAGTCTTTCCAGTTGATCCCCATGGGAATCTCTTGGCACCCTGCCCCCTTGGGGATCCGGAAACAAGCCCTACGAGCCCAGTGGAGATGCTAGACTAGTAGGTCAGTGAGATTCCACCAACTTCGGCCTCCTTACGCTTTCGCAGCCAATTTGCGACTGGATTGGAAGGTTTAGTTTTCTTCTGGCTTTTGCCGGATTAGGATAGCCAAGAGCAAGCAGCAACGAGGATCCCATGGCCAAATATGACTCCCATCTAAAGTGCTCCTTCTGCAACAAGTCACAGGATCAGGTGCGTAAGTTGATTGCGGGGCCGGGGGTCTACATCTGTGACGAGTGCGTGGAGCTCTGCAACGAGATTTTGGATGAGGAACTCTACGACGGCAACACTCCTCCTGCTGCCGCCCCTGCCGCCAGCCGTCGCGAAACCCCCAAAAAACCCTCCCGCAGCCTGCCTTCTCTGGCTCAGTTGCCCAAGCCGCAGGAGATCATGCGCTATCTTGACCAATACGTGATCGGCCAAGAAAAAGCTAAGAAGGTCTTGTCGGTGGCGGTTTACAACCACTACAAGCGTCTGGCTGCCAAGGCCAACCCCGGTAGCGTCGGAGTTTCGGAACTGGATGAGGTGGAGCTACAGAAGTCCAACATTTTGATCATTGGCCCCACTGGCTCCGGCAAAACCCTGCTGGCGGAAACCCTGGCTCGCATGTTGGATGTGCCTTTTGCGGTTGCAGATGCTACCACCCTTACGGAAGCTGGCTATGTGGGCGAGGATGTGGAAAACATCCTGTTGCGCCTGCTGCAGGTGGCGGACATGGACGTAGAAGAGGCCCAGCGCGGCATCATCTACATCGACGAAATCGACAAAATTGCCCGCAAAAGCGAGAACCCCTCCATTACCCGCGATGTCTCCGGCGAGGGGGTGCAGCAGGCTTTGTTGAAGATGCTGGAAGGGACAATAGCCAACGTGCCTCCCCAGGGAGGGCGCAAGCACCCCTATCAAGACTGCATTCAAATCGACACTTCCAACATTCTCTTCATTTGCGGGGGGGCTTTTGTTGGCCTGGAAAAAGTAATCGAGCAGCGCATTGGCAAGAAATCGATGGGCTTTATCAAGCCAGGGGAGCAATTGTCGGTTAGCCGCGAGCAACGTATGGCCAATGCCCTCAAGGCTTTGGAGCCTGAAGACTTGATCAAGTACGGCATGATTCCCGAATTCACGGGGCGGCTCCCGGTAGTGGCGACTTTGGATCCGCTGGATGAGAAGGCGCTGGAGGCGATCCTGACGCAGCCCAAAAACGCCATTCTCAAGCAGGCGCAGAAGCTGTTGCGCATGGACGGGGTGGAACTGGAGTTTGAACCTGCCGCCATTGCTGCCATTGCCAAAGAGGCTTATCGCCGCAAGACCGGGGCTCGCGCTCTGCGGGCCATTGTGGAAGAGCTAATGCTGGATGTGATGTACGAGGCACCCTCCCGCCGCGACCTGAAATACATCCGCATCACCGCAGAGATGGTGGAGCGCCGTTCCACCCGCGAGCTGATTCCTCACCCCTCTACGCTGCCCAAGCCTGAGTCGGCCTAGAGTCGCGGCCCTTCCGATCCCTGCTGGATGAACTTATGATCTGTTCTTGAAAGAGGGGGCAGGAGATCCTATGGCAGGGACTGCGTTCCGCTGGCGCGAACGACAGCGGGTGGATCGTGAATATGCGGTAATTGGTCTGGGGCGCTTTGGTTCTAGCTTGGCTCTCACCTTGATGGAGCGAGGGCACAATGTCTTGGGGATCGACCGCAGCCGTGAGATCGTGCAGCGCCTGGCGGATCAGCTGACGCAGGTGGTGGCACTCGATTCCAGCGATGAAGATGCGCTGCGAGCGGTGGATATCCTCTCCTTCGACACGGTGGTGGTGGCCATTGGCAGCGATTTTGAGAGCAATTTGCTGACGACGGTGGCCCTGAAAAGTCTGGGGGTGCGCAATGTGGTCTGTAAGGCGTCGACCGAGCGGCAACGCTCTATTCTCCTGCGAGTGGGGGCAGATCGGGTGGTGTTGCCGGAGCAAGAGGCGGGGCGCCGTTTGGCTCAGGTGTTGACGGCACCGGGGATCTTGGATCAGCTAGAGCTGGAGCCGGGCTACAGCATTACGGAGCTACAGGTGCCGGAGGCGTTGGTGGGCCACACGCTGGCGGAGTCGGATCTGCGTCGCCGCTTCGGCATCACAGTGTTGGTGGTGAAGCGAAAGCAATCGCTGGTGGTCTCTCCCCCCGCAGACTACCTGCTGGAAAAGGGGGATTTGCTGGTGGTTCTGGGGGCCAATACCAACATCTCGCGGCTGAATGAAATGTAGGGAGGGCTCCGATGAGAGAGGGCTCCGTCCCGCTTCCGCGAGAGGAGGGCTCTGAGCGCTTGGTTCCACCGGTACCATCCCGCGCCCGCCACCTGCCGACACCGGGATCGGCATTGTCTCAGTCCTCTAGGGCCTTTGGGAATCGTCTGCAGTGGTTTTTCGGGGGGGACAGGCGTCGCCCGCTGCCACCGCCATTGCGCCTAGTTGTAGGGTTGGGGCTCTTGGCAGTGGTGGGAACTTTGGTGCTCATGTTGCCGGGGATCGGGCGCGGGGATCCCTTGAGCTGGAATGAGGCGCTGTTTACGGCCATGTCGGCCCTGAGCGTGACGGGGCTCTCGACGATTGTGGCGGCGGAGGATCTCACCCTGTTGGGCCAGATTGTGCTGCTGATCCTGATTCAGATTGGCGGGGTGGGCTTCATGGTGTTGGCGGTGGTGGTGTTTCAATTGATCGGGCGGCGCATTTCCCTCCTCAATCGCTTGGCGCTGTGCAATTCGCTGGGTCTCATCGATCCGGGGGCGATCCTGGAATTGACTCGGCGGGTGCTGCTGGGGGTCACTCTCATTGAGTTGGGGGGGGCTCTGCTGCTCTGGGTGCACTGGCGGGATCTCTATGGGCCGGGGCGGGCAGTTTTTCTGGCTATTTTTCACGCGGTGTCGGCCTTTTGTAATGCAGGATTTGACCTGTTTGGCCGGGAAGGGATCCCTACAGACGGTCTGTCGCTGGCGATTTTGGCCGGTCTGATTTTTATCGGCGGTTTGGGCATCCCAGTTTTGTCGGATTTGTTAACCTGGCCACGGGGCCACCGCCCCTCTCTGCACACCCGGATTACCCTGGGCGTGGTGGTGGTTTTGCTCTGCACGGGCGGCATTGGCTTGTTTTTGGGAGAGAGCTTGCCCGGCGGATCCCTGCTGGAGGTAAGCTGGCCCCGCCGCTTGGGCCTGACGTTTTTTCAGTCGGTTTCTGCCCGAACGGCCGGGTTTGCCGGGATCCCCATTGAGGATTTGACCCCGGCCAGCCAGTTGCTGCTGATGGCTCTCATGTTTATTGGGGCAGCCCCAGCTTCCATGGGGGGCGGCATAACCACCGGCACCTTGGCGGTGTTGGTGTTGGCCCTCTGGGGCTATGCCCGCGGTTTGCCCAGCGCTCAGATTGCCGGGCGCAGCTTGGATCCCTCCATGGTGCGCAAGGCGGCAGCGGTGTTAACGGTTTCTCTGTTTGTGGTATTGTTGGCGGCTTGGTTGATTTTGCTGACCCACAGTAACAGTAGGTTGGATCCGGTGTTGTTTGAGGTGATCTCCGCCTTTGCCACCTGCGGCCTCTCGACGGGCTTTACCGGGGAGCTCAACTGGTTTGGCCAACTGATCATTGTGCTGGTGATGTTCTGGGGCCGGTTGGGGGCATTGACAATTGTCTTGGCCTTGGCTCAACAACAGCCCCGCCCGTTGGTAACCTACCCTGAAGAGTCGATCCTAATCGGTTAGTCCAGAACTGAGGAGAGAGCAGCCTCCGTTAGACTGAGTAAGGGATCCCTTCGTCCCTCTCGTTACCGGGAGCCATCCGTGTCCAAGTTCCTTTTAATTGGTTCTACTGAGCCCTTCAGCGGTAAGTCGGCTGCCATCTTGGGTTTGGCCAAGCATCTGCAGCAGCAAGGGATAAAAGTCACCTATGGGAAGCCCATCGGTTCTTGCGAGCGGGAAGATTGCTCGCTGGAAGGGGGCGATCCGGATATGCGCTTTGTGGCGGAGTCTCTGCGGCTGACGATGGATCAAATGCCGCCGATGCTGCTCCGGCTCAACGAAGAGGCTTTGCTGGCTCAAATGAAGCGAGCTCCCGGGGATCCAGCTCCAGAGTGCCCGGTTGCCCCTCTGTTGGAGTTTGTCCGGCGCTCCCCTGCCGATTTGGTGCTGCTGGAAGGCCCAGCCGATCTTTACGAGGGGGAATTGTTTGGCCTGTCGCTGGCCAAGATGGCCCAAGCCCTGGATGCTCCGGTACTGCTGATCAGTCGCTACCATTCCTCCTTGGCTGTTGATTCTCTTCTCTTTGTCCATCGTCAACTGGGATCCCGCTTGGCAGGCGTGCTGCTGAACGATGTGCCACCTGACCAAATGCAACCGGCAAAAACGATCATTCGGCCTTTTTTGGAGGGACACGGGATCCCGGTGCTGGGGATTTTGCCCTCCCATCGCATTTTGCGCAGCATCAGCGTTGGGGAGTTGGTGCGGCAACTGGATGCCGAGGTGCTCTGCTGTCCGGATCGGATGGACCTGATGGTTGAAGACATTGCGGTAGGGGCGATGAACGTCAACTCGGCCTTGAAGTACTTCCGTAAGCTGGATCACAAGGCGGTGATCACCGGTGGAGACCGCACCGATATTCAACTGGCCGCCCTAGAAACTTCCACCCTCTGCCTGATCTTGACCGGCAAGCTCCCTCTGGATCCCCGCATTCGGTCTCGAGCAGAAGAGCTGGAAGTGCCGATTCTCTCGGTGGATCTGGACACCTTCACCACCATCAACCGCATCGAACGGGTTTTTGGGCAGATTCGCCTACACGAGGAGGTGAAAGTCCGCTGCATCCAGGAGCTAATGTCAGCAAATTTTGACTTTTCCCGTCTCTATGCCCATTTGGGCTTAACACAACCCCTAGTGTCGGCGGCAGGTGCGTAGGATAAAGTCATTAAGGCTTCTCTACATCTGGTGTCTAAATAGGTAGTTCTCCGAGAGCGAGCACTATACCTGATCAAGATGAAATAAGCTCAGTTTTGATGCGCTGGCTTCTAGTGTCTGATGCTTTCCAGTATCTGCAATGATTTCTGCAAAAAAACGCAGGGATCTATCGCCGGTTTGGCCTACTCACCGAATTCGAGAGATATCATGCGAGTATTCATCACCTCAACACACCACTCCTCCCCCAGATTTTCTGGGGGTTTTTGTTCGCGCCATTTTGGCAGAATTTCCCTGTCTCTCTAACCTTACGTCACGTGAGCTGGTGTTGACGAGGTTTATACTACTGATAGTGTAAAGTAAAACTTTCCCGGAACTAGATACACTAAATAGTGGTGCTGGCACGCCCTTGTGCGGTAAGATGCAGTGTCTGTTGTCGAGCCGGGATCCCAAATCTTCCCGTTAGCATCGGATGAGCACCATGGCCAAGGTTTCACGGATGCGCAGCCGCAAAGGAGCGCGCCCCAGCCGTCTGGTTGCCTGCCCCCACAGTGGCATCTTCACCGACGGGGGATGTTCTCCCAATCCGGGGCCAGGGGGATGGGCTGTGGTGGTGGTTCAAGATGATCAAATTGTGGAAGAGTTTTGGGGAGGGGATCCCGATAGCACCAACAACCGCATGGAGTTGACCGGCCTCATCCGGGCCTTACAATATTGCCGCCACACCCAGGGCAACGGCGTAGATACCATCTACAGCGACTCCCACCTTTGCGTACAGACCTACAACGACTGGATGGAGCGCTGGGCAGCCCAGGGATGGCGGCGGCGCACAGGGCCAGTGGAAAACTTGGATCTGGTTGAGGAGTTATATCAACTCAAGCAGGAGTGCCCTCAGGTGCGGGTGGTTTGGATCCCAGCCCACCAAGGTCTGCGCTGGAACGAGTACGTGGATGGGTTGGTTGCCCAGGCTCGAGCCAGAGTGACCGTTCCTCCAGAAGTTAGGGATTGAGGTTTCACACCGGCAGTGGGGGCACTGTGAAACTGGTTAGCAGCGAGATGCTTGCCAAGACTACAAGGCTGTTAGGCTTGGCTTGACTGCAAGGTGCAGAACTTCCTGGATGGTTTTAGCCATGCGCTCCCAGGTAAAAGACTTAACCCACTCTAAGCCTTTCCTGACTTTCTCAGCGCGCAACTTGGGATCCAGAACCTGAACCAGGGTGTCCGACAAAGAGTCCTCTACATAAAATGCAGCTTCTCCTCCTACTTCCACTAAGGCAGAGTTGGGATAGATAATGACAGGGGTCCCACAGGCCATGGCCTCCAATACGGGTAGCCCGAATCCCTCATATGCACTTGGGTAAACCAGCGCCACGGCATTCTGGTAGGCTTGAACCAACTGCTGCAGATCTAGATAAGCATTCATAACAGGTTGCGGAGCTGCCGCCTGTCGATAAGCCTCTGGAGTCGACCAGGAATGAGTGCAAAGGACAGGGAAAGGCTTATAGGACCACTGCTGATAAGCTTCAAAAAATAACTCCTGTCGTTTGTGAGTGCCTTGGTGGCATCCAATCAGCAGCCAGTGCTTGGGAATAGCTGAGGGATCCGGCTTGAATACACTGGTGTCAACCCCAGGGTAAGCTACTACTGCCTCTTTGCCAGTTAGACGCAGCAAGTCACAGGCCGTGTTTTGGCTAACAGCTACAATGCGAGCGGCTGCTTCAAGGGCTGCGTGCTTTTGGCGCCACATGGGATCTGAGAGATCCTGACCCAGCACTTCTGGGATCATGTCATGGAGCAGGAGCACCTGCGGAATGTCAGAGGGCAGGTATGTATGGTAGGTGCTCATAAAAACATCAGCCCCTGACCAAATAAAAGCTTGTCTCAACTCAGGATCATCCCAGCGGGCGTAGCTAAAGGGGTGACCCTGCATTCTCTCGACACCCTGGGGTAGCTCTCCCATGCCACCCCGATCGTAGAAAGTGATGCGAATCCCCAGCTGAGGCAATTCCCGCAGTAAGTTGCGCCAAACTGTAGCAATACCAGTTTGGAACATCTGGAAGAACACCCCGTCCACAAATAGGTGAAGACGTTGCCGCACCTCTACCACCAAGGGATCCCCGTATGCCCAGGGGAAAAAGGGCTGCAGGGAGCAGGGCTTTTCCGCTTTTTGCAGCTCTTCCCAGGCTTTTACGGCCCCTTGATAGCCGTAGTAGGACTCCTTAAACTCCACCTGCTTTCGCAACGCATGGGCATAGTGGTCAAACACTAAGCCCTCTGCTTCTGCTTGGTCTGCAGTCAAAACCTTCTTAGGAACCTGTCCATTTCGGGTTAATATGGGCGGCTCGTGAGTTTGCCACTCACACTCAGCGGAATCCCATCTCCAGACCCGCCACCCCTCCATCTGGGGGTTGTTGCCCCACTTGCCTTTGTTGTCCAACACAAGATTGGGGCCCACAAAGTAGCGACAGTAGAACTGAGCTGCCTCTAAACTGGGGTCTGCTTCAAATCGTCGATGCACCCGTCGGATTTGTTCAGCTGTCCAAATCTCATCAGCATCCAACTGCCACAGCAAGCAGGGATAATCAGGCTGAGCTGCCCTGACCATTTCGATTTTGCCATCCCAAAACTGGCCATCAGGCTTCTGAACCAGCCGAACACGGGTATCCTTGGCCGCCAAGTCTCTCAAGTATTCAACTGTGCCATCTAAGCTGTGCCCTTGAGCATACTCCTCAGGGATCCGGCCACCGTTGGCCAAACTCCACCCTGTGTCATGCCGCAAGGCAGCAACGCCCTCAACCACCACCCATTGCCAGGGGATCCCTAGCTTATCCAACTCGCAGAGGGTGGAGTAGTGGCGCTCAATGTACGGCTCTCCGTCTAAAACAATGGTGAAGAAGTGAATGGGAAGAGTGGCTCTGCTGTCTTTAAAGATGGCAAAGCCTTTGCGGACATTTCCCCAGCAAATGAGTCGGTAGCCATAGCTGGGGAGCTCCGTCAAGCAACGGCTGTTCTTAAAAGCAAAGATATCATCCAAGGCAATGTACTTGGGGCGAGCGCCCTGTTCCAAAAAAGCTTGGAGGTCATACCAGCCTGTAAACTTGCCGCCGTCAATGAGAAGAAGGTCGGGGTTGGGAACTCGGCTTGCCCCATCTGTGGGAACAGACTTGAGTAAATCTTGTCCCTCCTGGTGCCATTCCAGAGCCTGCTCTCGGCTATAGGGGACCCAGAAGCTGGAGCAAGATTTCAGCCATTCTTCCACCTCCTCCACTGTAGCGATCCTAGGTTGGGCAGCAGCGTGAATGGGGACACAGCGGGGATCCTTGCTTACCCTTCTAGCCAACTCTTTGTAGCGCTCAGGATGAGCTTCTATGCTGTAGATGCGAACAGAGTCAGGAAGGGCGTAGCGCAAAACAGCTGTGGATCCTTCTCCACTACTGGCCCCTACCTCGACCACCACCCGCAGGGAGGGATCCCTGCAAATTTCTGCAAGAGCTGCTCCAAAAGGCTCATCTAGCCGGATTTCTGGTGGGATATACCACTCTGGCCAGGCGGAGTCGCCGTTCCGTTTCTGATTGACCCAGCGGCCATACGCAGCAGCAGCTTCTCGATGATAGAAGGAACTGGCTGTGGGTAAAAAGGCATCAGCCTCCTCCTGAGAGAGGTCACGAAGGTATTGAGTAACCTGAAATAGCCACAGGCGCGCCACTTCCTCGCCTGTCTGGGGATCGTAAAGAGAGTTGATAAAGGCATTTGGAGGCCAATCTTCTAGAATTTGCTTCAATACTAACCACACCCAATCCTCTTCCCCAGCTCTAGCGAAGCAGTCAAGGCTGTGCGCCAGCAGCTGAAGTCTATGGTGGTGGTGTACAGGAAGCTTTAGGGCTTCCTCCCGCATGCGTTCTGCAACAGGTTGATAGACAATCGACAGAACTTGCAAAAGTCGCTTTGTCTGTGGCCACAATAACCCTTCTAGAGATCCACCCCTGTACCTTTCTGCAAACTCAGGAGCGATGGAAAGAGCAATGGTCTCTAGGAGAATTGAGGGAATACTTTCTTGTTCGGCCTGGGCAAAAAAGGCAGAGTAGGATCCTTGCCAAAATAAAGTTCCCAGCTGTTCA
This sequence comes from Synechococcus sp. W55.2, assembly GCF_047461635.1. Lineage (NCBI taxonomy): Bacteria > Bacillati > Cyanobacteriota > Cyanophyceae > Synechococcales > Synechococcaceae > Synechococcus > Synechococcus sp. W55.2. The sequence continues at coordinate 41,428 of NZ_JANSHM010000014.1, forward strand.
AAGTTGGTGGCTTGCGTCACAGCTAATGACCCCCATTGCTCTTCCTGCTAGAGAGAAGGAGTAGCTCTGCTTAAGCTCAAGCATAGCAAGGATTGCAACTTCTGGCAAAGGGAGAAGTGTCATTGCCTGGGGAAAAGCAACATGTACAGGAAAGCTTCAAGTTTGTTGCAGGAAATGTTCAACTGATAACTATTCCTGTCTTGGCTGCTATCGCCGCGGGGCAAGCATTTCGTGGACTTTGGTTCACTACAGCTCCTCCAGGCCGAGTTTGGGATCTTATTACGCTACAGCCTATTAAGAGGCTACAGGATACAGCTGTAAGCCTGCCTGTTCTGGACTCATCGGAATCAAGCCTCAGAAACACGACGTTTTGTATCCCTTGATCTGTGAACAGGCCGTAGGTTTACTCACAATTTAGACTATCTTGTTAGACTATCTTGACTTGTGCTAGAGTGGGCTATTTTTTCACTTACAGAAAATTTGGGTTTGCAGGCTCATGCCTAGATGCTACGATTGGCTATATCCACTAGCTGCTTAGGTAGCCGCCATGCAAGTCCAGCTTCATTCTCGGCTGCGCCCTCTCTCCCTTACGTTGATGGCGGTGGGGGGCTCTTGGCTCCTGGGATCCTGCCAACTCAGAGGGCCACAGGTACAGTTGCCCGGCGATGTTCTGCCGGAAACCGCGCTGGTTCCCCAGTCGGCGCCCCTGGTGCTGACCTTTTCTACCCAACCGGAAGAATCTTTTCGCACTCACCCTGACCTTTTGGCCCAGTGGGAGAGCTGGACGGCAGAAGCTTTGGCTGAAACCGGCAAGGAGTTCTCTCGGGAAGAGATGCAAGCTTGGGCTGGCGAGCAATTCACGATGGCAGTGGTGATCCCCAATCTGGTGCCCGGAGCTGCCGAGCCGGTGCCTGGGATCCTGTTTGGAGCCAGCACCCGCAACGCTGATTTGTCTGGGCAATTCTTGGCCCAGGTGCGGCAACAGGCAGCAGCAGAAGGGGCCAACTTCGAGCAGCGCCAGGAGCAGGGGGTCACCCTCTATGTGCAAACCAACGGAGAGCCGGGCGAGCGATGGGTAACTGCTGAGTTTGGCAACCGCTTTGTGGCAGTGGCCAACGACCCAAGGGTGATGCAGCAGGCGATTGCTGTGTATCGCGGCGAAGCAGAGCCGATTGGCCGCTCCGAAAGTTTCCGCACCGCTGTTGGCGATCTGTATGAGAGCGGCACGCTGGCCTTTGCCTACTTCAACTTCCAGGCTTTGCAGGAGGATCCCGAGTCTTTCCAAGACTGGATGCAGGATCTGGATCCGGCGACGCTGGGATCCCTGCAACCCCTGCGCTCTTTGGCCATGGCTGCCCACTGGCAGGAGCAGGGCCTGCGGCTGCGCATGTTGACCCAGACCGATCCGAAAACCCAGGTGCAGGGGGGGTGGCAAACGGCTCGCGGCGAACTCATTCAGCGGCTGCCCGGCAATGCCTTGGCGGTGCTGACCACCCAGCAGATTGCCCAGCGCTGGCAAGCCGTTATGCCTGAGCTGGAAAAAGATCCGCCGGTCAAGGAGTCGTTAGAGGAGCTGCGGGCTGAGTTTCGCGCCAATACTCGCTTGGACTTGGAAAAAGATCTGCTGGCCTGGATGGATGGGGAGATGGCCTTGCTGGTGGCACCTGATGCCCAGGCCCATCCGCTGTTGCAGGGCATGGGAGCAGCCCTGGTGATCGAGACTGGCCAAAAAGACAAGGCCAACGCGGCCCTGACTCAGTTGGATCGGCTGGCCCAAGAATCCGGAGCACGGGTAACGGAAGCCGGTGGGCAGGTGATCTGGGCGGATCCCTTGTTTAACCGCCCGCTTTTGACCCGCGCCTGGGAAGGCAACTATTTGATCGTGACCAGCAGCACGGCGGCGCTGCAAACCCTCGCCCAACGCCAGGGCAATTTGCTTCCCCAAACCGAGCCGCTGAAAACCCTCTACGATCAGTTGCCCAAGCCCAACTACGGCTACTTTTTGCTGAATTGGCAAGGGATCCGCACAGTGCTGGAGGCTACGCTGCCGGGCGGTTTGGCAAGCTTAGAGCCGGAGGCCCGCGAGCTGCTGACCCGCGTCGATGGGCTGGGCATTACCAGCTACCCTGCCGGGGATCACGCCTTTGGGTTGGAGCTGCTGGTCACCGTGCCGCCTAAGCCACAGCCGTAAGCTCTTTCCCCCCTCTCCCTTGGGGAGAGGGGCTGGGGGTGAGGGCTATAGCCGAATTAGGCCATAGGTAAGGGCATAGCGAACCAGCTCGGTGCGGCTGCTGGTGCCCGTCTTGTTCAGCAGGCGGGTCACGTATTTTTCCACGTTGCGCACGCTGGTCTGCAGTTGCTTGGCGATCTCCTTGTTCATCAGCCCTTCTGCCACTTTTTCCAATACCTGTCGCTCGCGCGGCGTGAACTCTACCTTAATGGGTGGGGGCAAGGGAGTTGGGGCGGGGGGCTGAGAGGGACCGGTTGGGGGAAGAGTTCGCTCTGCCAGAAGCGCCCGAATGGAGGCCAGCTCGCGGGCGACCACTTCAGAAGGACTGGCTGCTCGGGAGCGCTCAATGAGATTGGAGACGATGGCCACCAGCTCCTCCGGATCGAAGGGCTTGGGCAAATAGGCATCGACACCGGCCCGGTAACCCTGGATGCGGTCGGCGGTCATCCCCTTGGCGGTGAGGAACACCACCGGCAGATGGCTGTAGGGCTCGAGTTTTCGCAGTTGGGCCAAAAATTGATAGCCATCCATGCCCGGCATCATGATGTCGGAGATGATCAACTGAGGCTGGGCCGTGCTGAGCAGTTGCAGAGCCTGCTGGGCGTTGGCCGCCGGGATCACCTCAAAGCCGCTGTCCTCGAGGTAGGCTTGCACCGCTTCCCGTAAGCCGGGTTCATCATCTACTAGCAGAATGCGGGCTGCTGGACTGGCAGCAGGGGGTTCGGGTTTGGCTGGGGGAGAAGAGGCCATCTGCAGCTCCTGGGTAGCGTTCAAGCGTTTGGCGGCACCTGCCATCCCATATCTCTACAATCTTCCTACTAACCTGTGGGCAATCTCAGGCGAAAACAGGAGCCTTGGGGGGAGCTTTCCACCTGGAGATCTCCGCCCATCCGGGTGGCCAGGTCGCGGCTAATGGCCAACCCCAGCCCCTGCCCTGGCTTAGAAAGATCTGCCCGAAAAAAGGGATCGAAGATCCGCTCCAGGTTCTCAGGGTGGATGCCGGGGCCGTTGTCGCAGACGGCAACGAACACTTCCCATTGCGAAGCAGTTGAGGGATCTTCACCCAGCTCCACCTTCAGCCGGATCTCACCTGGGGGCGGGGTGTACTTGCAAGCGTTGTCGATCAAGTTATCAAGCACCTGCCGCAGGGCACGCGGATCGGCTTGTACAGGGGGTAGGGAAGGGGGCAGAACGGCTTGAAAGTGGTGTCCCTGGGTTTCGGCCAAGGCTTGATAGATGGGGATCCACTCCCGCAGCAGGTCGGCCAAGGAGAGGGGCTGAAGCTGGAGGGGGGCCGGGATCCCGTCCAAACGCTCGAACTCCGCCAGCAGCTCCTGCAAATGCTTGCACTCCTGTTCAATGCTCAGGCCAATCCAGTGGTTGCGATCCTCGGGGGGCAAGCGTTTTTGCAATAACTTGGCCAGCGTGCTCAGGGCGGTGAGAGGATTGCGCATTTCGTGAAGCAAAGTGGAAAGCTGCTGGGCAGAAAGAGTGACCCCCTTAACCTTGGGTTCTCCGGCTCCGCAGACGGGTTCAGGCTCTGGATGGTGTTCAGCAACTTTTCTGGCTCTCGGCATGGATCCAATCTCTAGACTCTCCCGGCGCTGGCAGATCGATCCTAGCCCTACCTCCCCTGCAATCCGCCATATCAATCCTGAGACGCTATCGGGATCCCAACTGGGTGGCTTATAGCTGGCGGGGCAGGTAGATGTTGAGAACTTCCCCCCGATGGGCGCGGTGGCGCACGGTGAGGTAGCCCCCCAAGGCGCGGAACAGAGTTTGGGTGACGGGAAGGCTGAGGCTCACTGCACCGGTATCCGGCTGCACGACCAACAACTGCCCAATCGCCTGAGGGGATTTGGGCTCTGAGGCAACAGTGGCGTCGCTGCCCTCAGGTGTGTTGACCTGAAACTGAAGTTTGACCAGCTCCCCTGCGCTGACCAACTGGGCGCGAATGTGGCTGCCAGCCGGCGTGCTGCGGGCAATGCGGTCGACCATGCCAAACAGCACCGCTTCCAGCGCCTTGGGATCGCTGACCACATCCGGCAGCTCATCGGGAATCTCCAACTCCAGTTGGGATCCCCGCCGTTCCACCTGCTCCTGCCAGCGAGGCAGGTTTTGCCGCACCAAGTCCACCAGCGCAATGGGCTCTAGCTGAAGCCGACGCCCCTCCTGTGGGGTAGCAGCGGGCATCACCGTTTCTGTAGCCTGGAAAAACAGCCCGAAGCGGTTGATTTGCTCGGTACATTCGCGGTCAATTTTCTCCACGTATTCCCGTACCCGCGACGGCAGATCGTGCCGCTTCAGGATGAGACTAACCAAGGTGCGGATGGTGCTGAGGGGCGTCTGGATCTCGTGGATGAGAGCCCGCAACAGTTCTGCCTCCGAAAGGCTGTTCTGTTGGCCTTGACCGGCAGGCTGGCCATGGGAAGGAGGAGACCGCCGCTTCTGCCAATCTTCTGGCCGGGTTGTGGGCGCAGGGGAGTTCTCGGCTCTGGCGGGGGGTAAGCGAGCGGGCGGGGATCCCGACTCGGCCAGGTTTCCCAGCAGAAGAAGGCTGCTGAAGCGGGCCAGCACCCGCACATGAGGCTCCATGAGGGGATGGTGCTTCATCAACTGCTGCCAGAAGGGCAAGCGATCCGGCCTACCCTGTTGAACCCGCTGCTCCAGGATCTGCCAAGCCCGATGCACCACTTCCGGCTCAAAAGACACCATCATCCCCCTCTGCCGCGTGTGGGGGTGATGCCCTTGGGCGGCCACCACCGAAAAAACAGGGGTGAGCACCAGCAAAAAAGGCTCCTCCACCAGGGGATCCCGCGGCAGGAGAGGGATCACCGTCTGGCCAGGGGTCAGAATCGACTCAGGGGACAAGTCGGGGGTAAACAGCCAGGGATCTTCACGGGCCAGCTCCCGCAGCTTCAGGTTCGGTTCTGGAGCGTCAATGGGCGACGGCAGTTGAGGCAGCGGATCCCGAACCACCCAGGGGGGCCACCAAGACACCGGCCCACCGATCACCACCCCAAACTGTCCAACTTCTTGCCATAGCTGGAGCAGGGCTGCCACCGTCTGCTGCCAGGAGCGCTCTCCTGCCCCCGGCAACCATTCCGGCAAGGGCAGATCGGCCCACAAAGCTTCCATCAAGGACAGAAATCGGCGGCTGTTCACGGATCTCTTTGACCCATCCTTCCCTTGTAGGGTAGCGGTTGTGGCCCCTCTGGGGCAGGGGAAAACCTCACCTTTTCCGGGGCGGATCCCCGTCTCACTCAGGGACAAGAATCCTCGTCCTCATACGGTAGCGAGTCTGTCCAATCAGCCTACCCGTCCATCCGGCAGAGTTGCCCCGCGCAAATTGGCCCCGCTGAGGTTGGCTGTGCTCAGATCGGCTCGGGTTAGGATTGCCTCGCCGAGATCGGCATTTTCCAGGTTGGTGCGGCCCAAATAGGCATCCACCAGGTTGGCACACCGCAAATCGGCCCCGGCCAGATTGGCCCGACTGAGATCCGTCCGCGCCAGTTTGGCCGAGCACAGACAACTGGCGGAAAGATCGGCTGCGGCCAGATCCGCCTCGCTCAAGTTGGCCTCTGTCAGATTCACCTGGCGAAGTATCGCCTCCTTCAAGTTGGCCCGCGCCATCTGCACCCCTTGCAGGTCTGCCCCCAAAAAAGAAACCCCCCTCAGGTCGGTCTCGCTCAGGATGGCTCCCTGCAAACGGGCTTGCTGCAGGCTGGCCCCTTGCAAGTTGGCCTTGATTAAACTGGCCTCTTTTAGGTTGGCCCCGCTCAGGTCGGCCCGTGTCAAATCCGCTCCCGACAGGTTGGCTCCGCTGAGATCGGCGCGGCTAAGATTGGCGTTGCGCAATACCGCTCCCCGGCGGCTATCGAAACGGAGATTAGCCCCCCGCAAGCAAGCTCCCCCCAAGTTGGCACTGGTGAGGTTGGCCCAACGCAAATCCGCATCCAGCAGGTTGGCATCGATCAACAGAGCCAGCGTCAGGTTGGCCCCATGCAAATCTGCTCCTTGTAGGGTGGCGCCGTGCAACTGGGCATCTCTGAGATCCGCCTCGCTCAAGTCCGCCTGGCTGAGGTTGGCCCCACCAAGGTTAGCCCCGACGAGGTTGGCCTTCTGCAGCTTGGCCCGCCCCAAGAAGGCGAAGATCAAATTGGCACTGTGCAGGTTTGCTTGGGAGAGATCCACCCCGATCAAATCGGCCCGGCTCAGGTCAAGGGCGGCCAGGTTCTCGCCGGCAAAGTTGATCCGTCCTGCCCGGTAAAGCCGAAGCAGATCCTTGGCATCCATAGAAGAGAGGGGAGAGCTCAGAGAAGTGAGAGAGGAGCTGCACTGGTGGTTATTCTAGATAAGGATCCGGGCGTTTCCCCAGCACTCTGCGCAGCTGATCGCCAGTGTTGAACGGGATCCCCGAACAGCGGGTTTGAGCTTCAAACCAGCCCGAACAGACGGCGCTCTGCCTCCTCCATGCGATCCAAGAAAGCAGCAAATTTGGTGGAGATCTCCCCCACTTCCTGCAAAAAGGCGCGTAGTGTTTGGTACTTGAGAACCAAGGCTTCCTCTAGAGTGCAGGCTTGAAACTGCTCATCCAACGCCTTGCCCAACTCGCTCAGGGCCTGTTCGATAGCAGTTTTGACAGAGCCGACGCTGCGCCGCACCAAACGCATCACCTCCTGCTCCAACTGCGGCTTTTGCTGGGCCAGCTCGCTGCTGGCCAACACCTGTCTTAGGGAAGCATAGGGATCCGCCAGCTCAGCGGGCATTTCGGTAACCGCCTCCGGCAGAGCCTGTTTTGCATTGCTGACGCGCAGGGGCTGCACCAGGCGCCACTCCGATTGTTCTAGCTTTTTCAAGATCCCCATGAACATTGCGGCGGATCCCTCGACATCCCTCAAGAAGCCGCGCAGCACTTGGTGTTTGAGGGTCAGATATTGGACGGGATCCTCATCCTGCAGACCTTCGTCCAGGGCGTTGCCCAACTCGCTTAGGGTGTTCTCGATGGCAACCATCAAGGATCCGGCGCTGTGATGGAGCAGTTGGCGGCAGGACTCTGGGATCTCCTGTCGCAGGTCAGAAGAGGGGCCGGGTGGTGTTGTCCAGGTTGCAAAAGCCAGAGGATCTGCAGGTTCTTCCTCATCTTCTGGGATCCCAGCGTCAATCCAAGTCATGGGGCTGGCCAGGGACTCTGCCTCGCCCGCGCGAGCGGCATCTTCGGTATTCAGCCAATCCAGATTGGCGGAGAGAGGCTCAGCAGCCAATCCTCCGCCGGGGAGGGTCGCTGGGGGCACGTCAACGTAAAGAGGCTTCAGCATCTGCAGCACAGCATTGGCGGCTTGGCTATCCTGATCCGGCTCCTGCAACTGCTGCACCGCCTCCTTCAGCCGGGCTTCCAGTTCTTGGGGGGAGGCGCAGGCATCGTAGAGGGCTCTGAGCAGCTCGTCCAGGCTGTAGCGCCGCAGGGCCGCCAACCCCTGCAGAGTAGGCTCTACTTTGTGGTACAAAGCCGTGAACAGAACCAGCTTGGCCCGCAAAGGACTGGTTTGCCGCATCACCCCTGCCCGCAGCTCGAAGGGATCGTAGTCTTGCTTTTGCAGTTGCAGTCGTGGGCTTCCATACTCCAAGGACAAGATAGGCGAGGGTGCGGCCCAAGCTGATGGCTCCTTGGGCGAGGGCATGAGTGGGCTAGAGGGATCCGCTTGGGGCTGTTGATACAGGGGCTGTAGCTTGCTTAGCAGCATCTTGGCGATGCGAGCATACTCGGCTTTTTTGTTGATGCGGCTGATGGCCTCTCGAAAGCGCTGGCCCAAAGCATCAAGGGTAGCGTGCTCACGGCAAAGCTGCTCCAGCAGGGCTTTCAGATCTATCTGGCTCAACTTGCTGACATCGCTTTCCCAAGTGCTGGTGCAGGCAAAGTAAACCAGCTTTTTCACTCGGTCTGCGTACCCGCCCTGCTGCACTTCTTGCACAACAAGGCCAAAGGGATCCGAGACAACCATAGGGAGCTGCTAAGCAGGAGCATGACTCTAGTCAATAATAAGCTCAACTATACTGAAAATAATGTATAATATGTTCAGTACGGATTACTACC
>NZ_JANSHM010000015.1:0-48224 GCF_047461635.1 Synechococcus sp. W55.2
GTGGTTGGCTTGCCAACTGCAGGGCTACCGAAAGCCCGCCCTGTACTGCGAAGCAGTCAGGGTCGGGTAGTTTACGTCTCGAATCAAAGTAGTGCGCAGAGGTGCTGGGATCAAAATCGCGTGTGAGCAAATCTGCCAAAGCTGCCTGCTGCTCTGGCGTAAGCCGCCGCAGATAAAAATCCAACTGCCGGCTCACCGTGCCATTGTGAGCAAACTGGGCCAGATCCTCCACGGGCAAGGAGAACTCAATCAAACAAAGGCGGCAGAAACACCCCCAAGCGCTCTGCACCCCCCATCTGGTCCAGACCGAAGAAAACTGTCCCCAATCCTAGAGCCAAGGCCAACAGTCTCCGTGGCCAGTTCATGCCTAGAGTACTCCCTTCGAACTGGGGATCCCTTCTTGTCGGCGGGGATCCCGTTCTACAGCCATGCGCAGGGCACGGGCAAACGCCTTAAAACTGGCCTCGACAATGTGGTGGGCGTTGAGACCGGCAGCTTGGCGAATGTGCAAGGTAAGCTGGGCGTGGTTGACCACCGCCTGATAAAACTCCCGCACCAACTGGGTTTCGTAGCGGCCAATGCGCTCTGTGGGCAGCTCCAGGCCATAGCTGAGGTGAGGGCGACCCGAAAAATCCAGCACCACCTGCACCAGGGCTTCATCCAAAGGCGCCCAAAAATGGCCGAAGCGATGAATGCCCCGCCGATCCTGCAAAGCCTGCGCCAGAGCCTGTCCCAGCGTGATGCCCACATCTTCGTTGGTGTGGTGATCGTCGATGTGCAGATCCCCTATGGCCTTGATCTGCAAATCGATCAACCCGTGGGTGCTGAGCTGGGCCAGCATGTGATCCAAAAAGGGGATCCCAGTATCGATCTCATGGCGCCCGCTGCCATCCAGGTTCAGATGAATTTGGACATCCGTTTCTCCAGTGCGACGGTGAACAGAGGCCGTTCTGGGCTGGAGCAGGCGCGAGGAGTCGAGGGCAGTCATGGGAAAAGTATCGAAGCAGGCGGGAAGTCCCAGCTCTAGGATCGCACAAGCCCGCCGCCATCGACACCTTCACCCATGCAGCAGGTGAGAATCCCTTCTCTGCCGGGGATCCTGATCCCAGCCCCCTGGACACGGGGATAGGTGTGACAGGGATCCCCTACAGGCAAGCCGGTGGGGCCGATCCTCTGCGCCCTCACCCCTTGGGAGAGGGGAGCTAGCAGGTTCAGCGGGATTTGAAATAGCCTATAAGACAGCTTCTCCCGAAATCGCTGTAGATTGCTGAAGGAAATTGTTGAAAAGGGGGTTGCCGTTTGCAAGATTGGCAGCAAATCCAACAGGCCCTCAAGCAACACTGGGGTTACGAGACGCTGCGCCCACCGCAGGATCAGGTGATCCAAACTCTGCTGGACAAGCGCGACGCGCTGGTGGTGTTGCCGACGGGGTTTGGCAAATCCCTGTGCTTTCAGCTAGTAGCCCTGCTGCAAACAGGGGTGACGCTGGTGGTTTCACCCCTAATCGCCCTGATGGAAGACCAAGTTCAGGATCTCTGGAAACGCAAGCTGCCGGCAGCCTGTCTCCACAGCGAACTGGATCCAGCCCTGCGCAAGCGGGTGTTGAAGGCCCTTGAGGAAAACCGACTGCGCCTGCTCTATCTGGGGCCGGAGACCCTATTCAGCCCCCCCGTTTGGCAACGGCTGCAACAGCCTCAGGTGCACATCAACGGCCTGATCGTGGATGAGGCCCACACGTTGGTGCATTGGGGAGGATCCTTCCGGCCCGACTACCGCCGTCTGGGATTGCTGCGCCCGGCTCTGGCCCCGGTGAAGTCCTCCTTTCCCATTGCCGCTTTTACCGCCACGGCTGACCCCCAAACCTGCAGCCGCCTCAGCCAAATCCTAGAGCTGCGGGATCCGGAGTGCATTCGCGCCGATCCCCTGCGGGCCAATATCTCCCTCAATGTCGCGATAGCCTGGAGCCCGGCGCATCGTCGTCGCCGTCTGCTGCGATTCCTGGGGGAAAATCCCGGCTCGGGTCTGGTGTATGTGCGCACCCGGCGGGATGGGGAAGAGCTGGCCGAGTGGCTGGGCCGACAGAACTTGAAAACCGCCACCTATCACGGGGGGCTGGAAGCGGGATCCCGCCGTCGGCTGGAACGGGCCTGGCTGCAGGGGGAACTGCGCTTTCTGGTCTGCACCAACGCCCTTGGCATGGGCATCAACAAGCCGGACGTGCGTTGGGTGCTGCACTTTCATCCCCCGCCCAGCTTGATGGATTATTTGCAAGAGGTGGGACGAGGCGGTCGGGATGGTGGCCCTTGTCGGGCCCTGATGCTGGTCTCGGAGCCGACGGGCATGCTGGATCCCAGCGATCGCCGGCGCCAGGCCTATTTTTATTCCCAGCAGGAGCGCCTTCAGGCCCGAGCACGCCACCTGCTCCAAACCCTACCCCAGCAGGGATCCTACGCCGACCTGCCGCCTGGAGAGGTACGGGTGGCCCTGGGTCTATTGCAGGAGATGGGCTGCCTGCACTGGCCGGATCCCTTTCACTTTCAGGTGTTGCACCGCCGTTGGCAGCCTTTAAGACGAGAGGATCCCTGGCAAGGGATGGAAGCCCTCATCCACGCCCGCGGCTGTCGGTGGCAGGCGATCTTGCCCTATTTTGGCTACCCTGGGGAGCAGCCCGGCCTGCCCTGTGGCACCTGTGACCGTTGTCGGCTTTCTCGTTAGCCCTCAACAGCCCGCTGCGAGCCGCAACCGGCAGGAGTGGCTATCATGATCTGCGTTTCTGCAAAGGGAGCAGTTCCCCTTGCTGACGAACTTTCGGCTGTGCCTATGAGTGTTTCCGGATCTCCGCTTGAGGAACTGGATCGACCCTTATCCCTAGCTCGGCAGGTAGCCCAACTGTTGGTGGTGCCGGTCTCGGCCCGTCTGGGATCCCAGTCTCCTCCCCGAGAGATCCTCAAACGGCTTATCCAGGAGGTGGGGATCGGGGGCATCTGGCTCACGGATGGCCACGTGGCCGAGGCCCTGCTGCTGATCGAGGAGGCCCAGTCTTGGGCGGCTCTGCCCCTTTTGGTGGCAGCCGAGGTCGGGCGGGGGCTGGCCCTGCAGGGGGCGACCCCTTTCCCCCATCCTCTAGGGTTGAGCCGCCTGGGGGCGGAAGCCGAGCGCTGGGCCGAGCAGTGGGGGCGGATCACGGCGCGGGAGGCGGCGGCCATCGGCATCAATTGGTTGCTCAGCCCGGTGGCAGAGCCACTGGGGGAGCTGGCTTTGGCGGAGGATCCCCTATCTGCTTTGCAACTGGCGCGAGCTTTTGTGCGCGGATGTGAGCAAGCCACCCCGGGCAGCACAGGCGGGATCCTAACCACAGCCAGCTCTTTTCCGGGCAAAGGCTGGAGGGATCCGGTTCAGGCCGGACTGAAGCCATCCCCAAAGACAACAGACACCCCCTGGTGCCCCCGATTAACCCTGACCCTAGCCCAGCTTCAAGAGGGGCCTTGGCTGCCCTTTCGAGGTTTGGTGGAGCAGGTGGGGGCGATCTTGGTTTCCCACGTGGTGCTGCCGGAGTGGGATGAGCGCTGGCCTATCACCCTGCTGCCGGAGCGGCTGACCCAACTGCTGCGCCAGGAATGGGGGTTTGGTGGGCTTATCGTCGTGGATAGCCTCGATCAAGGCTTTCTGGCAGAGCTGGCCGTTCGCGTTAGCGGGACGGAGTCCTTTCCCAACTCATTGGCCGTGCGGGCTTTCCAGGCCGGTGCCGATCTGATTCTGACCCCCCCCGATCCAACGGCATCCTTGGCAGCCGTTTTGGAAGCGGTGCAACAGGGATCCCTCAGCACAGACCAGCTTGCCCAGTCGGTGACGCGGGTGCTGCGGGCCAAACAGCGACTCCTACCCGCCGCCTCAGCTCTCCTCAAACAGGTGTGGCCGGCCCTGGCAGAAACCGACTTCAGCGCCCTTGGCGGATGGATGGGAGCCAAGGATCCCACGGATCCGGCCCTCAACCGTGGCTCTCCCGCCGAGCAACTGAAGCCTTTGCTGCTGGGGGATCCCATCTCCAAGGACAAGGACTCCGTTCCGCGGACGCGAACGGCGTTGGGAAAGTTGTTCAACAGGCGCTCCCACCTGACCTCTGCTCTGCACAGAGCCGCACAGCTGAGATCCCTCTTGGCCGAGAAGGATATCGCCCTCTGTCAAGCGGCTATGGCCCGCGGTGGCGTGGAAGGAGGCCGGCCCCTCAGCCCGCCCGCAGAGCCCGGATGGTTGAACTGGATCTGGCAGGATCCCCCCTTGGGTGCTGCCGATGTGCAGTTGCAGTCTCCCGCCCTCCATGTTCCGGCTGCCCTGGGCATGCTTCCTGTGCTCAGCGATGCCCTTACCCCCCTGCCTTGGTTGGAAGCCGCTCTAGACAACGCCCCAGGGTTGATTTTCCAAGGTTTCCTTGGGAATCCCTTGCCCAACTATGTGCTGGATTGGCTGCAACAGCATCGGGAGCGGGTGGCAGCCGTCGTCATTTACGGTAATTTATCTCTCTACCGTCGCCTGCGGGCGCACTTTCCATGGGCCAATGCCATCCACAGCCTCAACCGGGATCCCTGGGCCCAAGCGGAGGTGATGGGGCGGCTCTTTCCCAACCGTTCCCCCTCAGAGGGATCAAAGTCTCACGTGGCCCAGCCAACCATTAAGAAAAAGTAAATACCTTTACAGATTATTGGCAGGGAAAGGCTCCTGAGTTATCGTGTTGGTTGAAATGTAAAAGATTGAAACGGTTTCTCTCAGCGTTGTCTGTGTCTCCCTCCCTCTCAGACACTCCTCAATCCTGCAGCAGCCAGTCGTCAACTGGCAGTTGGGTTGAGTTTGAGCAAAAGCGACTTCAGCCTCCATCCCAACGACGTTTACAACCCTTTCTCAAATCCTTGCAGCGATTCTTTACAAGTGTCTGGTCTCAAAAAACTCGGCTGGGTCTTGCCCTCCTCGGCCTAGGGCTGGCGATATTGACCTGGGCTTGGCTAAGTGCTGAGGCTCGTCTGGATCCCTACACGGAAGCCGTCCTCAGCTTACAGGGGCAGGTTAGCCATGGTGCATCCTTGTTTGCCCTCAACTGTGCAGCCTGCCACGGAGAAGAAGCGGATGGCCGGGTAGGGCCCAGTCTGCGGGGGGTGAGCAGCCGCCGCTCGGATCGGTTTATTATTCAGCAGGTGACCGGTGGCAAAACGCCTCCCATGCCCCAGTTCCAGCCGGATCCTCAGGAGATGGCAGATCTGCTCAGCTACTTGAAAACCCTCTGAGGCCGTTTTATGGGCCTGGCCCAGCAGCTTGCTTGCTATGCTCTCTGGCTGGCCGCCGTATTTGCTTTTGCGGAATGGCTGCGCTCCCGGCAGGTGGACGGGGAATGGGTGCGCAAGGCCATTCACATTGGTGTGGGCAATATCATTTTGTTGGCTTGGGCTTTGCAAGTGCCTCGCTGGCTAGGGGTGGGATTCTCTCTGGTGTTTGCCGGCTTGGCGCTGCTCTCCTACCGGGTGGCCATCTTGCCCAGCTTGAATGGAGTCGGTCGCCGCAGCTTTGGCACCTGTTTCTACGCCATCAGCATTGGTCTGTTGCTGTTTTGGTTTTGGCGTCCCCAGCGACAGGTCTTCGCGGTGATCGGCATATTGGTGATGACGTGGGCCGACGCCTTGGCAGGGTTGGTGGGCAAAACTTGGGGCAAACACCCCTACCAACTGGGATCCATTCAAAAAAGCTGGGAGGGATCCCTGACCATGTGGGCGGTGAGCAGCTTGGTGATTGCAGCTCTGCTGCTGGGGTACTTTGGCTTCTCTCTCCCTTTGCTCGGAGTGAGCCTTTTGGTGGGAGGGATGGCTATGGGACTGGAGGTGTTCTCTTGGTGGGGGTTGGATAACCTGACCGTGCCCCTGGCCAGTGCCGGCCTCTGTTTCGTCTTGATCCAGATCCTCAATTATTTGTAACGCTTGCTACAAAACGTTCCTCTCCCGTCCCCGGCGGTATAGCGTGGAAACAGCCCTTTCTTCTTCTCCACCATGGCTGCAAGTCCCATGCTCGCCTCTTCTGCCCCTCCCTCTCCCGCCCACATCTGTCCCTTTGCCCAGGCTTGTAGCTACCTGGATTGGGCAGCTCGCGAGCTGAAGCTGGATCCCGGCTGGGTGGCGATCCTCAGCACCCCCCGCAAAGTGGTGACGGTGGCGATCCCCGTGCGGCTGGACAACGGACACATCCAAGTGCTGGCCGGCCATCGGGTGCAGCATTGCAACGTTCTCGGCCCCTACAAAGGGGGGATCCGCTACCATCCCGCGGTCACCCTTGAAGAGGTATCGGCCTTAGCGATGCTCATGACCTGGAAATGTGCCCTTATGGGCATTCCCTACGGTGGGGCCAAAGGGGGGATCCCCCTCGATCCCAAGCGTTATTCGGTCTCGGAGCTGGAGCGCATTACCCGCCGTTACACCAGCGAGCTGATCAAGGATATCGGCCCTGCAGAGGATATCCCCGCTCCAGACATGGGAACTTCCGCCCGCGAGATGGCCTGGGTGATGGATACCTATTCCATGAATGTTGGGCATGCGGTGCCGGGAGTGGTGACGGGCAAACCTCTCTCGATTGGGGGATCCCGAGGGCGAGAACTGGCCACCGGACGGGGGGTGATGATCACGGTACGGGAAGCCTTGGCCCGACATGGTGGATCCCTGGCAGGGGCAACGGTGTTGATCCAAGGCTTTGGCAATGTGGGCGGGGCAGCGGCCAGCTTGCTGCATGAGGCGGGAGCTAAGATTGTGGCGGTTTCCGGCAGTTCTGGGGGCCTTTATAACCCCAAAGGACTGGATATCCCCGCCCTCAAAGCTTACATGAAGGAACGGGGAGGCCGCATGGCGGGCTTTCCACAGGCTGAGCCCATTAGCAATGCCGACCTGCTGGTGCAAAAAGCGGATGTGTTGATCCCTGCTGCTCTAGAAAACCAAATTACCGAAGCCAATGCCCACCAAATTCAAGCCCGGATTGTGGCAGAAGCTGCCAACGGGCCAACCACCCTTGCCGCCGACCGGATTTTGGAATCGCGAGGGATCCAGGTATTGCCAGATATCCTAACCAATGCCGGTGGAGTGGTGGTGAGCTATCTGGAGTGGGTGCAGGGACTCTCTTACGTCTTCTGGGATGAAGAGCGAGTTTATCAAGAAATGGAAGGTCTGATGGTACGTGCCTTTGAACGGGTGGTGCAGGAGGCAGAACGGCGGCAAGTGTCGCTGCGACTGGCTGCCTACACCCTAGGGGTAGGCCGAGTGGCCCAAGCCCTACAGGATCGCGGCCTTTACCCGTAGACGCTCCCCCACCTGGAGACCGGGAACTCTTGGCTCAACAAGCCCACTTGCCAGGGTTCGGCTGCCCAAACTCTGCTGGAGGTAGTCCTTTTCTCAAGCCCGACGGCGTTCTTGCTCCTGCTTTTCCTGCTGCTGCCATTGCTTGAGCAGCTCTTTTGCCGCCTGCGGGGTAAAGTAGTCCAGCTCCATCAGCTTACGGTAGGTCAGAATTTGTCGCATCTCCAGGGGCATATCTGCTTTTTGGTAGAAGTAGCGAATGCGATTGATGTTTTGCTCCATTTCTGTAAACTCTTGCTCCCGCTTGATCTGCCTTTCCTGCTTGAGCACTTCATGGGGAGCGGACAGGCGGCTGTAGTTGGGGATCCGTTGCGTGCCTGTGGTTTTGCTCGCAGCAGGCACACGGTGGCCTCCGGTTTGTCGGTTGTTGGCCTTGTTGGAATTGAAGAAGAAAGAGAGCATCGGCAAACCTCACACAAACAGATAGACGGCCAGATAGACGGCGGCAGCTTAACGCCAAGTCAACAATATCAAGTTTAGGTGAAGAAGCCTGTGATCCAGATCCTTCTTGGAAAAACCCGTACTTCCGGCGCGGCGCTGTATCTCTCTGCTTTTCCCACCCCCGCGGATGGTCAAGGAAAAGCTGGGGTTTGGCCTCAAGCCAATCTATTCATGAGTCCAGCCTACCGTGTTTACACGGAAAATGACTGAGATCACGTCCGAGAGTACAAGGTATTTAAGTATCTTCACGTCCTTTTGTTCGGGATCCCTGTATCGGATGTACTTTCCCGCAGGCCGCTACAGGTGGGATTCATCTCCGCTCAGCAGCCAAGTGACCGATACCCCCAACGCCTTGGCAAAGGCCACCAGTTCTTTGTCAATGACGCGCCGTTTTCCCTTTTCCACCTGGCCAATTTTGACGTAGTCCAACTGCACACCGTACTTGGCCAAGCGACCCGCCAGTTGATCTTGGGTGAGTTGCAGCTTCTCCCGTACCCAGCGCACCCGTTCCCCAATCAAGTTGGCCGATGGATGGTGCCGGTCGTTAGACTCCATAGGAGCAGAAAGCCGTAAATATTCTTTGTCCAGACTGAGGAAGTTGAGGGATCCTCACATGGTAGCCTGAGCTGGCAAGGTTCCCTTTTTCTGGGATCCCACCCGGCAGCCGTTGAGCTAACCGGCTCACAAACAAGCTTACCTCAAGGTCTAGATCGAAAATCGCTTACCGCTTTTTGCCGGGCAACCCCTTGCCTGCAAAGACTTGGCGGACGGGACCCCTGCTGTTCCCGCATCCAAGCGGAAAAATCTCCGGACAAAAAAGAGGGTCATGATCGATTTTCGCTCGCAGCAGCAGCAGAAACCTTTTTAGACTGGGAGATGAAGTTCTCTCCTCACCTGGCCGTGGTTTTTTCTCGTCCTCATCCTGAACACTCTGCCTCTTCGCCTCAGGAGTTCGACGATCTCTGGTTCGACCCTGAGTCTGCCCCTCAAGACGACCTCGCAGAAGTTGACTCAGAGCCAGGGGCCGGCGGATCCCGGTTGAATGAAGACGCTGTCGATCACTACCTGAATACCATCGGTCGCGTGCCCCGCATCGATCACGCTGAGGAAATCGAGTTGTCGCGCAAAATTCAGCAAAAGCTCCTCATCGACCAAGCCCGGCAGGAATGGCGGCAACGGCGGGGGGAGGATCCCAGCGATGAGGCTCTGGCCGAGGCCCTGCAGATTTCCGTATCCACCCTTCGCTCCCGCATCCGACAAGGGGAGCAGGCTCAGCGCAAGCTGGTCAACGCCAACCTGCGCCTGGTGGTCAGTGTTGCCAAAAAATACCTCAATCGGGGGGTGCCCTTTTTGGATCTGATCCAAGAGGGCAATATCGGGTTAATTCGGGCCACCGAAAAATTCAATGCCGAACGGGGGTTTCGCTTCAGCACCTACGCCCATTGGTGGATTCGCCAAGGCATTACCCGCTGCATTGCCAACCAAGCGCGGACGATTCGCCTGCCGGTACACATGGTCGACAAAGTACGCCTGCTCAAGCGCACCAACCGCGAGCTGATGAAGCTGCAGGGGAGGCGGCCCACCGAAGCGGAGCTGGCAGAAGCCTTGGGCATTAAAGTCAAGAAACTGCGCATGATCCAGCAGGCTGCTGCTTTGCCCCTGTCGCTGGATGTGCCGGTCGGCCAAGAAGGAGAAAGCCGCCTTGGAGATTTGCTGCAAGATGAGCGGCAAGAGCAGCCCTTTCAAGGGATCCTCGTGCAATCGATGCAGCAGGATGTGCGTTCTGCCATGCAAACCCTGAAGCCGATTGAGAGGCAAGTGCTGGAGTTGCGCTATGGGTTAGACGGGCAACAGGCGAGAACCCTGCGGGAGGTGGGGGATCACTTCAACCTGACGCGGGAGCGGATTCGTCAGATCGAGCGGGATGCCCTGCGCAAGTTGCGGGTGGGATATTCTTCGCGGGCTTTGGCTCAGTACATTCGCTAGTGGCTACAGGCCTGGCAGACCGATTTCCGGGCCAGCTTCTGCCCAGGGATAGCCTTTTTTCAATCTTCTTGGGTTGAACACCATAGCCCCTTGCAGCGGCGATGATAAGGATCCCTTATCCCCTGAGCCTATTGGGGCTGATGACCCCCCGGCTACCTCATCTTCACGACCAGAGCCAGTGGGAAGGACTTTGGCAGCTAACCTCTTTGGTCGTTGAGGAGTTGGCTGATCGGTTTCCTCTGGCGCTCAGGCATTGTAGTCATTCCAAACGAGATTGAGACACTCCCGCTGCCGCCCAAACGCTTCGCGCCGCTGCCGCGACCCCTCTCCCAGGGGGAAAAGGATTGGTCTGCTGGCTTGACTTCCCAGAGGTGCCTAGGATTCGGAACACCTGTGCGCCGAGAAAGAAATTCTTAAAAAGCCTTCGCCAGCCACAAAACCGCATTTAGGATTGGCTTCGAGGAATAGTCAGCGAGTAACCTGCGTCTTTGTTTCCAGATGGCCCGATACCAAGCCGGCTAGGCTTTTTCAGCCCAGCCTCTTTTTCAGTGCAGATGCTCGAGCCGTCAGCCCAGTCTTTGCTATGCCTTCAACTGCAATGGATTCTTCGATCTTTCATCAATCCCAACCTTCTTCCCAGCGGAATCCTGTGCTCTCAGACAAGCTTTCCCTGCGTATGGGACAAGCCCTACTGGGGTTAGCATTGGCCACTTGGCTGCTGATGGGGTTAGGCAGTGCCACCCGCGTCATGAATGCTGGGCTGTCCTGTCCAGATTGGCCCCTTTGCTACGGGGCAATTGTGCCCAGCCAGCAGATGAACCTACAAGTCTTTTTGGAATGGTTTCACCGCATGGTGGCTTCTGGGGTAGGCTTGGCTACGCTGGTTCTGATGGGGTTTGCTTGGCTGAAGCGTCAGGCATTGCCCACTTGGCTGCCCTGGGGTTTGAGCTGGGCTTTTGTTCTGGTCTTGATGCAAGGGATCCTGGGTGGGCTGACGGTCACGGAGCTGCTGCGCTTTGATATTGTGACGGCCCACTTGGGCACGGGCCTGCTGTTTTTTGCCACTTTGCTCACCCTGGGATTACTGATCTGGACAAGAGCCGGTTCTAAGGACTCCATCCTGCCGCTGCGACTGGGTGAAGGGCCATTTTCCGTCGGCTACTTGCCTTGGCTGGGCTTGGGGGCGGTGCTGCTGGTGTATGTCCAGAGCCTTCTGGGCGCCTTGGTGGCCTCCCAATGGGCTTTGCATCAATGCTTTGCTGCCGGCGAGCTGTGCTGGGTGATGAATAGCCACTTGCTGGGGGTTGCTCCGGCCACCCTTGGGGTGTTGGCGGTAGCGGTGGCCACCGGGCTGCGGCGCAAGCGGATCCCCCGCCTTCTCAAGTTCTTGGGCCATGGGTCTGTTGGCCTGCTGTTGGCCCAGGTGGGGATCGGTGTTTTGACCTATCATTACCGGCTGCAGGTGGAGCCTCTGACGGTGGCCCATCAGATGACAGGGGCAGCTTTGCTGGCCTGTCTGCTGGGTTTTACGGTGCTGGCCTGGCGAATGCGAACCCAGGGGGAAGAAGGCCAGTGGATGGCCATGACCACAGAAATGACCGGTGAGTGAATTTCATGCAAGATAGCGTTTTAGTCGACCGTCAGGCTTCCTACCAGAACCCGATGGGGGGGATCCCCTCTGAGCAGAGCCCATGTGCTCTGGGGTGCGAGCGCCAGGCGCTTGTCCAGGTTTTGCGCAGCTACAGCCAGTTGGTGAAGCCCAAGATCATCGCCCTCTTGCTGATGACGACGGCTGGGGCCATGTGGATGGCAGGCAACACCGACCCGTTCAGGTTTTTCATCACCCTTTTGGGGGGAGGAATGGCGGCGGCGGCAGCCAACGTCATCAACATGGTGTATGACACCGATATCGATCGGATGATGGAGCGAACCCGCCATCGTCCCCTGCCTTCCGGTCGAATCCGGGCGCGGGATGCTCTGATTTTTTCGGGGATCCTGGCTTTGGCTGCCTTTGGGTTGTTGGCTATTTTCACCAACCTGCTGGCTGCCGGTTTGGCCATGTCGGGGATCCTGGTGTATGTGGGGGTCTATACCCACTGGCTGAAGCGTTCCAGCACGCAAAATATTGTCATCGGTGGAGCGGCAGGAGCGATCCCACCTTTGGTGGGCTGGGCAGCAACCACAGGCGAGCTGAGTTGGGCCGCGTGGGTGATGTTCGCCATCATCTTTTTGTGGACTCCACCCCACTTCTGGGCTTTGGCCATTCTGAAGCGGGAAGACTATGCCCGTGCCGGGGTGCCGATGCTGCCGGTGGTAGCGGGCGAAAGACTCACTGCCGCACAGATTTTGCTCTACGCGCTGCTGATGGTTCCGGTCAGCCTGTTGCTGGTTTACCCCTTAGGGATGCTGGGATCCTTTTATCTGAGCGCGGCGGCGCTGCTGGGATCCCTCTTGGTTTGGAAGGCGGTGCAGTTGCTGCAGGATCCCTGCAATCGAGATCGGGCGGCCTCGCTCTTCACGTTTGCCAACCTGTATCTGCTGCTGTTGTGCGGGGCCATGGGTCTGGATAGGTGGTCGTTAACCCACATCCTCTGGAGCCAGGCCACTGCGTCCCTCCAAGGGATTTACACCACCCTCATAGCGCTGGCCAGCTGACTTGCGCGAATGGGGGATCCCTGGGTTGATAACCCCCGTTGGCCAGCCGGTTTTTCCTCAAAATTGCGGCCCATTCTCAGAGAGTGACACTCCATACCGTGCAGGGTAGAATGAGCTAATCATTAGCCAAGCAAGACACACCCGGCCATGACCAATGAGGAAATTGAGACGCGCTTTGTCCAGTTGGCCGAAGCTGTGACCAAGGTGGCCAATACAGTTGCCCAGGTTACCGATGCTCAGCTTGCCTTGCAGACTCTTTCGGGGCGTCTCGCTGAGGTTGTCCTGGAATTGCGGCAGGAAGTGCGGGAATTGCGGCAGGAGCTGAGAGAATTGAGGCAGCGGCAGGCTGAATCGGATCAACGCTTTGAGGTTCTCCTTCAGGAAATCCGCTTCTTAATCCGCCGTCAGGGAGAGGGGCAAGCGTGAGTTGGGAAATCGCCTGGTGGAAGCCCCTGAGATAGGTCAGGATCCTCTCTGTGGAAAGGGTGAAAACAGCGGAGGATCCCTTGCTGCCTAAGGTTTGCTCCCAAGCAGAATACTTTCATTATTTCAAACAGCAATGAAACGGCTTGCTGCGTCGATCCCTAACTCCCCTCTCCCAGGGGAAGAGAAGCCGGAGGTGAGGGAAGGCCGCCTTACAGGAGAGGAGTTGGGGGTAGATTTTGCCGAGCCTTTGTGGACACTTAAGAAGCCCAGAAGCCTTGCTGGATAGGACTGTCTGGGCTTGGGGAGATGTTGCTGAACCGTTTCGCAACGCATAGTCACTTATCTCACCGTCAAGGTGAAACAAACAACCGCTTGCTTCCTGCTAAGGCCTCCGGCCCGCTAGCGCAAGCAGTAGAAATAGATGGTAATAGAAGCCACGACTGCTATCAGCCCTCTGGGGATGGAGCTTAGCGGACTTGAACCGCTGACCCCTTCAATGCCATTGAAGTGCTCTACCAACTGAGCTAAAGCCCCAATCACTTGGCTTCGAGCCAGAATCCCGCTCAAGGATCCTACCCTCTACTCCAGCTTACACTGGCAACCTGCAGAAGATGCCTCAGCGGTAAAAAACGCTGGAACCTGATCGTAAATAAGTGGAGGATCCTTGTCAATAGCTTGGATGGCTCAACCGAGATGAGGAGTTTGCTTGGTTCTCAGCCTTTTGGTGTCAGACGTTGCGAGAAGCCCGCGGGGTGGTAGAACGGAGTCAGTGGCAATTGAGGGGCCTGTGACACAAGAAACTCAGCTTAACCGCATTTTGGCGGCTTCTTTGCTGGTCGTCTGCCTTATTGCGGCCATTGTCGGGGGCACGCGCCCTGCCCCAGAGTCTACCCGAGGCGGGGTCGGTCTAGAGGCCGCACGGGGGGCGGAGCGCATCGAGGTGGTCACCCTGGAAGGAACGATAGGCGGCCCAGGGGGTTCGACTTTGGTAGGCCTGCCCACTTCTCCTGTGGAACAGTTGCGGGAGGCAGCACGGGATCCCTCTGTCAAGGCTGTATTGCTGCGCATCAACAGTCCCGGCGGAGCTGTGGGATCCAGCCAGGAACTCTACCGTGCCGTAACTGCTCTGCACGAGGCGGACAAGCCGGTGATCGCTATCCTAGAAAACATTGCTGCCAGTGGGGGGTACTACGTGGCCAGCGCTGCCGACAAAATCTATGCCAACCCTGGCACCCTGACCGGCAGCATAGGGGTTATCATCAGCGGCCTCAGCTTTGGTAAGTTGCTGGAGAACTACGGCATAGAGCCGCAGACCTTCAAAACCGGCGAGTACAAAGACCTTCTCTCTCCTTTCCGCAGTGCCACTCCTCAAGAGCAGCGCCTTCTGCAAAACTTGGTGGAGGATACCCTCGAGCAGTTCATTCGCGATGTGGCCCAAGGACGCCAGCACCTGCCAGAAAAGGCAGATGAGGTGCTGGAAGCAGAGATGATCGCGCGACGGCAGAGCTTGGATGAAGACCGGGTGCGACAATTGGCCGATGGACGCATCTTCACCGGGGCGCAAGCTGTGGAGGTGGGCTTGGTGGATGCTTTGGGGGGGTACACGGAGGCGGTGGAGGATCTGCGGCGCATGACCGGGGATCCCTCTTTGTCGCCGGCGGGTGAGGGAGAGGGCTTCCAACGAGTCCTGCGACGCCTGTTAAGCCAAGGACTGTCCTCGCAAAGGCAAGCCGCTTGGCTGGGCCGGCTGTTGGAGAGCAACGAGGCTGTTGGGATCCCAGACGTGCCGTTGCTGTGGATGGCGCCGGAGTGGACTTTGCGCTAAACCTAAATCTAATCAGGACGGGTTTTGGGTGTGGGGGGTGAACGGTGAATCGAGAACCGGTCGCGCCGGCGGCGCAGGGCACTTTGAGAGCAGCTGCTCTGGGAGTGCAGGGCAATACTTGGAGAGAGGGATCCCAGAAGGCCAATTCCTTGGCGGAGCTGGATTGGGCCATCGACCTGGAGCTGTTGACCAGTCGGGCTTGGGTGGAAATTGACGCAGCCCAGCTGCGAGAAAACCTGCGGCTGTTGCAGAGGCGCCTAGGCTCAAACGTCGAGATCTGGGCGGTGGTGAAGGCCAATGCCTACGGGCATGGGGCGCAGTTGGTGGCTCCCGTGGCTATTGCGGCTGGGGCCAAGGGGCTATGTGTGGCCACCCTGGCCGAAGGGATCGAGTTGCGGCAAACGGGGCTGCAGGCTCCGATTCTGGTGTTGGGAGCTTTGAATACCTGGGCAGAACTACAGCAGGCCATGGCAGCCCGGTTGGAGGTCAGCCTCACCTGTGCAGAGCAAATCCCGCTGATGCGCCAGGTAGCCCGTTGGGCCGGGCGACCCATCCCGGTGCATGTCAACGTGGATACGGGTATGACCCGTTTGGGGATCCCCTGGAAGGAAGCTGCAGCCGTGTGGGGGCAGATTTGTCGGATCCCGGAGCTGGAAGGCTGTAGCTTGTTTTCCCATTTGGCGACGGCGGACGAGCCCCATTCTCCAGTCATGGAACAGCAGCACGCCCGCTTTGCCCAGGTGGTGGAACAGATCCGCCAAGCCGGGGATCCCTTACCGGCGCTGCATCTGGATAACTCAGCCGGTGCTTTAACCCATCTCCACTACTCCCGTGTGCGTTTGGGGTTGGTCCTCTATGGCCTGTCCCCTGCCCCTCACTTGCCGGTGCCAGGTCTGCAGCCAATTCTGCGGCTCAAGGCGCGGCTGTCCCACATCCAAACTGTGCCTGCTCAAACTGGCGTGAGCTATGGGCATCGCTACATCACCTCTCGCCCCAGTCGCATTGCCACTCTGGCCATCGGCTATGCGGATGGGATCCCACGGCGGCTTTCCGGCTGGCTGCGAGGATGGGTGCGCGGCGGCTTGATCCAACAGGTGGGCACAATCACGATGGATCAATGCATGTGGGATGTAACCGAGAGGCCGGATATCCAGGTGGGGGATGTGGTGGAGCTGCTGGGCCCCAATCTGGCAAATGCGGGTTTATCTGTGCAGGATTGGGCCGATCAGTTGGGTACTATTTCCTATGAGTTGCTGTGTGGACTTTCTGCCCGTCTGCCAAGAGTGTTGGTTAATTCTCTGGGTTTTGATGATGCCTGACACGACAGATTGGATTGCCTCAAGCACGGATAGGAGCGGGCCAGAGGCTGTTCGCGTCGGCAGCAGAGGGCTTGACTTGACGTGTCAACAGAGAGTAGAGCAGCATCGAAGGTAATCGAGGGCACTCCTGCTCCCTGAAAGACAGGGGCTTGGCGGCGGGTTCGATTCACATCAGGAGGTAGCGATGGCGGAGCAACATAAGCCTCTGAAGAGCCTGGAAAATCAAATGGAACGGGCTGTTCTGGAGATGGTCAATGAAATCCTGCTGATGGAGAGTCAACAGCGCTACTGCTTCTGCGAGAAATTCTGTAACGATGCTGCCGCCCTGGCTTTGAACAACCTCCAGCCTCGATACGCCACCAGTTTTCACGGCTCTCTCCGAACTTTAGAAGCCATTCAAGCGGATCAGGAGTTGCAGAGGCTGATCCGATTGGAGGTGGTGAAGGCCATGGACAAGGTGGCGGCCAATCCCCGTTGCCCAGAACCTGAATGTCCTTTGCTGCTGCGCGACGCCGAGACGATAGAGTTAGAACTGGCCCCTAGCGACAATTGAAGGAATGGCTCTGATGGAGCTGCGCTCCGCTAGCGCGAACGTTTCCCCTTCGCCAGTGGCCTTCCTCGGCCCTGCTGGAACCTACACAGAGTTAGCAGCTTTGCTGGCCTGCCCTGAGCAGCCTCACCTGCACAGCCAGGGATCCCACCCCTTAGTGCCTTATCCAACGATCAGCGCCTGTCTAGAGGCGGTAGCTGCCGGCCAGCAACAATGGGCGGTGGTGCCGGTGGAAAACTCGGTGGAGGGGGGGGTCTCGATGACCTTAGACGCCCTCTGGCAACTGGAGGGGCTAGGGATCCGACAGGCGCTGATCCTGCCCATTCGCCATGCCCTCATCGGACGTGCCTCGCGGTTGGAGCAAATTGAGCAGGTCTACTCCCACCCGCAAGCTTTGGCCCAATGTCAGGCTTGGCTGAGATCCCATCTGCCCCAGGCCACTTTGATCCCAACCCGCTCGACCACCGAAGAATTGGATCGCCTGCAGGAGCAGCCCAACGCCGCCGTCATCGCCTCAGAACGAGCTGCCACCCTCTACCAACTGCCGGTCTTGGCCTGCCCGATCAACGATCACCCCGACAATTGCACTCGCTTTTGGGTTATTGGCCGTGCGCCGCTCTCGCGTTCCGGTCAACAGGGTGAAACCTCTGCCGATCCTGCTTCTCCGGGGGGATCCCATACTTCCTTGGCCTTCAGCCTGCCCCACAATGTGCCGGGAGCACTGCTGAAACCTCTGCAAGTGTTTGCGGAGCGAGGCCTGAATATGTCTCGCATTGAGTCGCGCCCCACCAAAAAATCGGCAGGGACGTATGTCTTTTTTGTCGATTTGGAGAACCCTATCGGCCAACCCTATTTGGATGCCGAGGTGGTTGCGGCGCTGGAATCAATTGCTGAAACCTTGAAGCTCTTCGGCAGCTACCCTGTGCATGACCTCTGCAAACAAGGGGATCTATCCCAAGTAGCAAAAGCCCTGCCCTCTGAGGGGAAAGCGCGTCCAGCGTAGCCAAGTCTTTCAAACCGTTGAATCCATCTGAGTCATCAGGCCCGAAAGCTGGGAGCGACACCCGATAGAGTCATTTCAGGTTAGGGTGAGACGCCTGGGCTGCTGATCGCGCCAGCGGGACGGAGTCCTTGAAAAGCCTTCTGGATCAGTGCATGCAACATTTTGGGTTTGAGTTCAGTGTCCCAGTTTAAATCCAAATGACCGTAGCTTGGAACCAGGACTGCTGTCCCGAGCACTGGGGTAGACCAGGATCACTTCACAGAGCTCGATAACCTTGCCAGGCTTGCCAAAAAATGTAAAGAGAAAGAATGGCCAGGAAGCCCCGAAACAACAGACTGACGGTTTCATCGGGCAATTTGGGCAGGGTGCGTGTGCTAATCTGTACACCGATTAACCCCCCTGTGCCCAAGATTAAACCTGGGATCCAGAGCACATTCTGGTGGATGGTGCCGTCCCCGAACCCCAGGCCATTCCAGATCCAATCGCTGAGGCCCGCATGGCTGGCAGTGGCAGCAACTGCTGTGATCACAATGGCCCCCAGACTGGTCTGAATCGCCACTTTGATTGTCTCTTTCAGCAGCAGGATCTGCATTGGCACCAGGATCACCCCACCGCCGATGCCAAACAGCCCGGCCAACAAACCGGCAGTGCCGCCGGTCAGGGCGCGGGCTAACCAGGGAGACATCTGCCCTGAGGACTCCGTCCCGCTGAGGTGCTCGGCACCGCTGACGTCAGCCCCCAATTCTTGGGCCTGGATAACCACCTTTTTGTTGAGTTGCACCAGGTAAGTGTTGGCCAGCAGCAACACTCCAAACGCTGCCAACAGCAGATAGCTGGGAAGGCGACTGGCGATAATTGCTCCTACTTGAGCCGTAAGCAACGCTGGGATCCCCAGCAGGATCACCCGTTTCAGATCCAGCATGCCCATCCGCCAGTTTTGGATGCTGCCTGCAATCGAGGTCATAACGATGGAAAGGTTGCTGGTGGCTGCAGCTTGAACCGGTGGTATCCCCAAGCTGACCTGTAAGGGCACCAGGATCGTTCCACCGCCAATGCCCAGAACCCCGGCTAGGATCCCTGCCACCAAGCCCCCAACTGCCAAGGCCAGACCCTTTTCTTCCATTGCTTCTCGGCCCTGCTCATCAACAAAACAAGCAAAATGTCTGTTATGGTAGCATTCTCCGTCCTCGGCAAGACCATCAGGGAAGGGATCCCTTGGGGCGGGGTTGAAAAGAGGCGCATCATAATAATGTTGGACAGTAAATATTGGACAGTCGTACCGCCTTGGTGCAGATCGCGCCAGCATGTCAACTTCATCCATAGGCAAGGAAGCCTTCATGGTTGCCATCCATCCGGCAAATGATCTGGGTGCTCTGAAAAATCCGGGTTCTACGGCAGAAGGATCCCAGCCCGCTTGGTGGCCTCAATCTGGGCAGCAACAGGGAACTGTGGCCCCTCTGCAACCTCTGGGGCTGGTTGCTTTGGAAGGTTTGGCCACCTGGGGAGATCGCCTGTTGGGCTTGGATCGGGTGAGGGGCTATTTGGTGGAGATCCAAGAGCACAACACCCTGCTGCTCAACCCCCACCATGTCCACTCTTTCCAAGGTGCTTACGGTTTGTGGGTAGAGCCAGAGGGGGATCAAGCGTGGATTTGGCTCAGTCCGCAGCAAGAGGGGCAGATCTTGCGCATTCCCATGGCCGCTCTGCAGGAACCGGGATCCCTGGAAGCCTTTCAAGTGTGTAGCTGCCCCTGCCCCATCGAAGGGATCGCCCTCTGGATCGATCCCCACACGGGAAACCGCTACCTCTATGCCACCTGCTACAAACGGGGAAAAATCCTGCAACTGGATCCCAGCCGTGGTCTCATCGTGCAGGAGATGCCCGCCCCTGGGGTTGGCCGAGAACACATTGCGGTGCAGGGAGACTACCTCTGGGTGAGTGATCGGGTGGAAGAGACGATCTACGTGCTGGAGCGCCAGACCGGGCGAGAATTGGCCCGCATCCTCACCCCTTCTCCTGGGCCGACAGGCTTGGCCTACTGGCGGGGGCAGCTCTGGGTAGCCTACGCCCACGAAGAAGCCTATATCCACGACAACCCCAACGCTCCGGATCCCTTGTCGGTGGCCCTGCGCGATAAAACCTGGGTGGCCCCCCTACGCCTGCGGCCTTTGGATCCCCCTAGCTCCCCCGACCCCTCTGGCGGCAGTGGAACCGAGGCCGAGGATTCCCCCATTGCCTGTCCGGTAGTTTTTCAGCCCCAGTGTCTGGGGGAACGCGCCACCTACACCCTCTCCCACGGCTATCGGGTGGAGCTGACCTATGTGGAAGAAATTGCCCAAGAAGAGCCGCGCTTCCTGCCCGATTTGGTCTGGCGAATTGCCTTGCCCTGCAACAGCCTTCGCCAACGGGTGCGCAGCCTGCACTGGGTAGGTCTGCCGTTTGAAGTGGAAGAGCAATCCGGCCAACAGGTGGCGGTGTTTTCGCTGGGATCCCTGGGGGCCCATGAGGTGCGCTTGTTTGGCTGGCGGGCGGTGCTGGATCTCTACAGTATCAAGTACTGCATCGATCCACTGGATGTAGAGGCTGCCGTTTTGCCCAGAGAGCTGCGGGATCGCTACTTGGTGGACGATGACTACCTGGCCATGGACACCTCGATTGTCCGAGACGCAGCGCGGCTGGCCGTTGGCAGCGAGACCAACTTGCTGCGCAAAATGCTCAATATCCGGGCCTATGTTTACGACAAGCTCTCCTACCGGGTCACCTCTCGCATCGATCCGCCGGATGAGGTTTTGCGGCGTGGCTCCGGTTCTTGTGGCGAATATGTGGGGGTGCTGTTGGCTTTGGCCCGCCTCAATGGAATCCCTTGCCGCACGGTGGGGCGCTACAAATGTCCTCCCCATCCAGAACTGAAAGGGATCCCGCTGTTTCCCCAGTACAACCACGTGTGGATTGAGTTTTATCTGCCCGGCTGGGGTTGGGTGCCGATGGAGTCGAACCCCGACGATCGGGGGGAGCGCCCCTATTCGCAGCGCTACTTCATGGGCTTGCCCTGGACCCATGCCGAGATCGCCAAAGGGATCCCTTTCGAGACGATCAACACCGACCAAGCCTCAATTGGGGAGCTGGCCATTAACCATGTGCAGTTTCGCATCTTAGAAGAAATTTGAAAAGCGAATAGAGTGAGAAAACGGGCCTGAGATTGGCCAACACTGCTCCGGGAGTGATTTTTGCCGAAGATAACAATGTGGCTCCTGATGTGGTGTGGGTAAGCCGCTCTCGACTGAGAACAGCGTTAGGGGCGGATGGCAAACTCCACAGTGCCCCAGAATCGGCGGTAGGAGTGCTGAGCCCTGGAGCTCGCAATATTGGCCAAGATAAGCAAACTAAGCTCAAGCTTTACAGTCGGCTTGGGCTACAGGAGTATTGAGTGGTGGACTGGCAACAGCAACAAGTGGAAGTCTACCGGCGTCAGCAAAGGCAGTTGGTGTTGATCAAAACTTGCTTGGGAAAGATGAATTGGACTCGAATTGGACTCGCCGTTGCTGCCGGGGCTTGCGTGCCCGATTTCACAGCTGTGGATGCCACCTCTTGCCTGAGTCTGGTGGGAGCCCCATTGCTCGCTCGAAAAGCTGCCACCCGAATGGGGAGCTGTCAATAGAGCTGCACTCCGCGGGCGCGAATGTCGCTTTTTCTTCCCCAGCCTGATGCTGGAATGGCTATGGGCCAACAACAGGGCTCTGCCCCCATCTGGGGCTTGCGTTAAAGACTAGGATAGGAGACTACGGCGGGGCTTGGCTTCGCTCCAGGCACATCCATCCAAAGCAATCCGCTCTACCTCCGAGGCCAGCCTCAATGCTTTCAGGGCCTGTTCCCCACCCACAGAAGGTTGGTTGCCCCCCCGCACGCAATTGATGAAGTGCTCCAGTTCGGCATGCAGCTTGTCGATATTGTCGGTGTGGACTTTCTCAATCAAACAATCCCGCTGGTAGGGCATTTGGCCGTAGTCGCTGGTGCTGCCGACGGATCCCTGGCGGTACACCGAGATCTCATTGTGTAGAAAATCTGCTTCTACCAAGGCATTCTTGCAGTGGACGGCAATTTTGCGCACCTTGCGGTGGGTGACCTTGCTGGCAGTGAGGGTGGCGATGGCACCGTTGGCAAAAGTGAGAGTAGCCGTGACGTAGTCCAGGTAGCCCAGCTTGGAGATGCGGTTGCCGCTGGCGGTAATCTGGGTCACGGGCGACGGGATCAGCTCCAGCAACAGATCGATGTCGTGGATCATCAAGTCGAATACCACCGACACATCGCTGGCGCGGTCGGAATAGGGGCTGAGACGGTGAGCCTCGAAAGCCAGAGGTTCTTCACTTTGCAAGACTTGGCCCAGCTTTTGGAAAACAGAGCTGAAGCGCTCGATGTGCCCCACCTGCAAAATACAATTGCAATCGGCAGCTCGGTTCACCAGCGATTCTGCTTCGCTGATGCTGGCAGCGATGGGCTTTTCGATCAGCACATGTACCCCGGCCTCCAGGCAGGCCATACCCACCTCGTGGTGCAGAACCGTCGGCACGGCAATGGCCACGGCAGCTACATGGGGCAGCAGATCGCGGTAGTCCTCATAGAAATGAACGCGGTGGCGGCTGGCCACATCCAATCCCCGTTCCACGTTGATATCCGCTACCCCCACGACCCGCACATCCTTCATCAGGCTGAAAACGCGGGTGTGGTGCTGGCCCATGTTGCCTACCCCGATCACCCCAACCGGGACAGCTTGCTCTGAATAAGCCAGTGGACGGCGGGGAGAGTTGGCAGAACTCGGGCAAGATCGGGCCATGACGTTTCCACTACCTCCACCACAAGGGTTTCGCGAACCTCGCTCCATCTTTCGGTAACGGAGCGCCGCATTTCACGAAACAAACTTCACAAAGCTTACCATGCCTCCCTTAGATCCAGTTCAAGCCGGGGATGGGCGGCAGGTGCAGCGGGGGCTGTTGGCAGGATTGGGGGCTGAAACAGAACAGCGGCACCGGGCTAGAGCGAAACCACATGCGGGCGTAGAATCCGCTTGGACTGAGGGGCAGGCCAAGCCAAACGGGGAAAAAGAAGACAAAGGACGCCAAAACCAAGGCCACCGCCGTGATGCTCGCCCCGCGCCAAAAGCGGCGATAGCTCTGCCAGCCCAGCAGCACCAACCAAGCCAGGGCTAGGGTGCTAAACGCCAGAGCGCTCATGTAGTGGTAGATAAAAACGCAGCGGCTGACCCTAAACCAAGGCAGGTAATTGGCCGCATAGCCAATCAAAATGAAGGCTTCGAGACCGTGAAAGCGGCGGATCCCTCGCCAGACAAGCACCAAGATGGATCCCGTCCCCAGCCACCACAGCCAAGGATTGCCCAAGCCATGAACAGCTTGCCAGAGGTTGCCCTGACTGCCGAAGTAGTAGGCCACGGGGCGGCCCAGAATTGGCCAGGACCAAGCTCCTGCCGAGGCCAAGGGCGTAGTCAGCCAAGGACGCAAAGCCGGGAACCAAGCCACCAGGGATCGCAAGCTGGTGGAGCAGTAGGGGTGAACAGGGGTCTCTTCGTTCACCACCAGGTGGGCTGCCATGTGGCCGCCGTAGATGGATTGGTTGATGAGCACCAGGGATCGGAAATAATTCTGGATGCCCGTCCAGCTCCAATCCAGAGTTAGTCCCTGTTGGGGATTCAGCTGCAGGTGCGGGATCCACTGAATGGCATAAAAGGCCAGCGGAGCGAGGACGAAGCAGAACGCATAGTGCCACCAGCGCAGATGACGAATCTGGCTCAAAATGCCCAACCGTGGGATCCACTGCGGGCGCAGCCAGACCACCCCCCAGACGAGGATCCCCAACAGAGCAAACATGAAGGTAAACCAGAGGCCATTCCACTTCACCGAAGCTGCCGCCCCCAACAGGATCCCGGAGCAAGCAAAGTGAGCAGCCCGTCGCCAACCTTGGTCTTCTAGACCTCTCAGCAACAGAATGGTCGCTGCCAGCCCAAAGGCTACCAGATACACGTTGATCAGGCCAAAGCGGGATTCCACCAGAAACACCCCATCGGTCAGCAGCAAAACCCCGCTCAACAGAGCAAAGCCCACGTGGTAGGTGAGGCGGTAGGCTAAACCGGTCAGCAACAGAGGGATCAGGGATCCGCAAAAAGCAGTGGCGAAGCGGAATCCCCACTCGTTGCGGCCAAACACCTGAATGCTAAGGGCAATGAAGTACTTGCCCAAGGGGGGATGCACATCGTAAAAAGGCTTGCCATCCAGGTAGTTCTGGGCAAACTCCGGGAAGTACACCTCATCGAACACAGGTGCCGGGAACTCGTCCAGCCGCCACAGGCGCAACCCCAGACCCACCAGAAAGATCCCCAGCGCTCCCCATACCAGCCACTGTCGGGATCCCACAGCACTGTGCGGGGATCCGAGGATGGGCACAGCTAGCAGCAAGCTGCCCTGAGACCGCTCCGGCCCGGGGTCAATGGGGGTTGGCTCTCCAGTCATGGATAGGGCACTCTCAACACTCCGGCGAGGATCCCTAGGGATCCCCAGTGTTACTTTAGCCGACCGTGAAAGCCTAAGCGATTCCAAAGCAAACCACTGCTAGACTGTAGAATTGAATACAAAGTTGGCCAACTTCTGGCCAGTACCCTGTCTGCGCTGGCGCTCCTGAGAGCAGGCGTTTGACGTTCGGTCATCTCAGTGGGGAGGAGACACCGTGGCGACTGGTGGATATGCGTTGGTGGACAGCCTGCACCGGCATGGGGTGCAACACATCTTTGGCTATCCGGGGGGAGCCATCCTCCCCATCTACGACGAGCTGTACAAAGCCGAGTCTCAGGGGCTGCTCAAACATTACCTGGTACGCCACGAACAAGCGGCTGCCCACGCCGCCGACGGATATGCTCGCGCCACCGGCAAGGTGGGGGTGTGTTTTGCTACCTCTGGCCCAGGGGCGACCAACCTGGTGACGGGCATTGCCAACGCCATGATGGACTCTGTACCGATGGTGGTCATCACTGGGCAGGTACCTCGCCATCTGATTGGCACCGACGGCTTCCAGGAGACGGATATCTTTGGCATCACCCTGCCGATTGTCAAGCACTCCTACGTGGTACGGGATCCGCGCCAAATGTCTCGGATCGTGGCAGAGGCTTTTCACATTGCCGGGACAGGGCGGCCCGGGCCGGTGCTGATCGACATCCCCAAAGATGTGGGCCTGGAAGAGTTTGACTATCAACCCGTCAGCGAGATCAACATCCCCGGCTACAAGCCCACCGTGCGTGGCAACCCACGGCAAATCCACACAGCGGCCAAGCTGATCCTGCAGGCCAAACGGCCCTTGCTGTATGTGGGGGGTGGAGCGATCATCTCCGGTGCCCACGCCGAAATTGCCGAGCTGGCCCACACCTATCGGATCCCGGTGACCACCACCCTCATGGGCAAAGGGGCTTTCGATGAGAACGATCCCCTGTCGGTGGGGATGCTGGGCATGCACGGCACGGCCTATGCCAACTTCGCCGTCACCGAGTGCGACCTGCTCATTGCGGTGGGGGCCCGCTTTGACGATCGCGTGACCGGCAAGCTAGATGAATTTGCCAAGCACGCCAAAGTCATTCACATCGACATCGACCCAGCCGAGGTGGGCAAAAACCGTGCGCCCGATGTGCCGATTGTAGGGGATGTGCGCACTGTTCTGGTGGAGATGCTGGCTCAACTGAGCAAAATGCCCTCTACTCCAGGCCTAACTCAGGCTTGGCTGGATCGGATCGAGCGCTGGAAGCGGGACTATCCCCTGCAGGTGCCCAGCTACGAAGGCGTGATTGCCCCCCAACAGGTGATCGATGCCTTTCGTCGTCATGCTCCCCACGCCTACTACACCACCGATGTTGGCCAGCATCAGATGTGGGCGGCGCAGTTTCTGCGCAACGGGCCGCGCCAATGGATCTCCAGTTCTGGGCTGGGCACCATGGGCTACGGGTTCCCCGCGGCGATGGGAGTCAAGGTAGCCCTGCCTCACGAAGAAGTCATCTGCATCAGTGGCGATGCCAGCTTCCAGATGAACATGCAAGAGCTGGGCACAGTGGCTCAGTACGGCATTGCCACCAAAGTGGCCATCATCAACAACGGCTGGCAGGGCATGGTGCGGCAGTGGCAGCAGGCCTTCCACGGCGAGCGCTATTCCCACTCGGATATGTCTCCCGGAATGCCGGATTTTGTTAAGCTGGCCGAGGCTTTTGGGGTAAAAGGGATCCGCGTCGATCACCCCGATCAACTGGAAGATGCCATCCAGGAGATCCTCAAGCACGAGGGGCCGGTAGTGGCCGACTTTGTGGTCAAGCGGGACGAAAACTGCTACCCGATGGTGCCTGCCGGCAAAGCTAACTATCAGATGATCGGGCTGCCGGAGAAGCGGCAACTGGAACAAGCCGCCGAGCTGATCTACTGCCCCAATTGCGGCACCAAAAACCCCACCCTGCACAAGTTTTGCGCCGAGTGCGGCACCAAGCTCTAGAACCGACGGCCTGACCATTCGGCTGGGGAAGGCGGGCCCCAGCAGCAGGGAGTCTTTGGGGATATCGGGGCTACTGAACAAGCCAGATTAAAACGCTCCCTGAGCGCTCTGCGAGGCCAACACGAGCGACTCCTGCCCCTTTCCCAAAAGGAGAGGAAGGTTGGGATCAGCGCAACGAACGGAGGATCCCTCCTGCCCTGGGGTAGTTCGATCCCCTCAAGGAGGGTAGCCGGAAACTTCTGCCTCTGGTGTCTCTGGCGGTCGGAAGCAGGCACCCTCCAGACCTGCCCAACCGGCTTAGAGGGGTCGGTAAACCCGGTAGTTGATATTGGGGAAGATGTTGTCCATGTATTCCACCTTGGCCAGCCACTGCTCCTCTTCAGGGGTGGCTTTTTCTCGCCGAAACTGACCCTCTTTGATCTTCTCGTAGAGGTGGTTGAAGCGCAGCAGATGGGACTTGGTGCGGCGCACTGCATAGGGAACCATCGTCCCTGTGCGCATGATAAAAGCCCAGTCAGACGATTGAGCCAGTAGCAATTCTCGCGCAGCCTGGTTCAAGGCCCGCCATTCTAGGTCATCGGCAGGCTCGCGACGGCTCAGCTCGATCATCCGCTCGGTGGCCTTGTGCAGGTGGGGGTAGATCCAGGCGTTGGTGGGGTTGAGCCAGTACTCGTGGAAGCCGCGCGCCCCCCAACTGGACTGGGCAGGTTTGCACACCTGCTGGGTGGGGTTCTCCCGCAGGTACTCCGCCAGGTGAGTCATGCGGTAGGTGTTTTGGTCGAAGTAGCTCTTGCGGATGAGAAAATCCAAAAACCAAGGGCCCTCGTACCACCAGTGGCCGAACAACTCCGCATCGTAGGGGGCCACCACCAGCGGCGGGCGGCCCATGACGCTGTACAAATATTCGATTTGCCGCTGGCGGTTGAACATAAAGTTGCCCGCATGCTCTGCCGCTTTTTCCCGCGCCCAATAGGGGTCGTAAAGCTGCTTTTGCCCCAGGTCCAGGTTGCGCCCGGTGATGCGGTGGTACTTGATGCCGGTGTTTTTCCGCTGGCCGTTGGGCATGATGTAAGGCTTGATGTACTCGTAGTCGGCCTCATACCCTAGGTCTTTGTAGAACTCGCGGTAAACCGGATCCCCTGGATAGCCCACCTCTGCCGACCACACCTGCTGCGAAGACTCGTGATCCCGACCGAAAACGGCGACGCCGGTCTCGGTAAAAATAGGGGCGTACATGCCGTAACGAGGCCGGGGCTTGGCGTAGAGAAGACCATGGGCGTCGGTGATCATGTAGCGCAGGCCGGCATCGGCAATCATCCGCTCCAGCCCTTGGTAGTAGGCGCATTCCGGCAGCCAGATCCCCCGCGGCCATTGGCCAAAGTGCTCGTTGTAGTGCTCACAAGCTACAATCAACTGCGCCCAGACTGCCTGCGGGTACATCTGCATCAAGGGCAGGTAGCCGTGGGTAGCCCCACAGGTGATGATCTCCAGGTTGCCGCTGTCTTGAAACTGCTTAAAAGCTCGCACCAGATCCCGGTCGTAGCGCTCCCAGAGATCCCGCACCATGGCAAACTGCTTGATGTAGTGCTCCGCCAGGTAGCGAATGTGGCCGTTGGTGGCGTTTTTGTCGTACTCCAGCTGGGCCAGCTCTTCCAATTTGGTTAGGTAGTGGTCGTAGCGCTCCTGCAGCAAGGGATCCCGCAGCATCGACACCAAGGGCGGCGTCAGGGACATGGTGAAGCGAAAGTCGATGCCATCTCGCTGTAGCCCCTCGAACATGTGCAGCAGCGGCACATAGGTCTCCGTGATGGCTTCGTAGAGCCATTCTTCCTCCAGCACAAAGTCTTGCTCAGGGTGGCGCACAAACGGCAGGTGCGCGTGGAGTACCAAGGCGAGATAACCCATGGCAGCCGGGGATCCTTACAGACAGGGAAAGATAACGGAGCAGACTTACCCTTCTCAGCAGCAAATCTGTAGAGAAGGTTAAGCCCAAGATTGCTACCTATCGTCCAGCATTTCGTCCTTGGGGTCAAGAGCTGGGATCGCTGGGGATCGCTGTTGGGCTCAGCGGTGACGAATGAAGTCGTAGATCTCCAGATACTCCTTGCCAGGATAGTTCCAGGAGTAGTCGTAGCTCATGCCTTGAATCTGCAGTTGACGGAACTGGTCAGGAGCGGTGTACCAAAGGTCGATGGCCCGATCCAGAGCCGACTCCAAAGCAGCTGGATCTGTGTGATAAAAGACGTAGCCGTTGCGTTGCTCGGGCAATTTGTGGGGATCGTAGTCGCGGTCGAAGACGGTATCCACCAGGCCACCCACTCCTCTCACCACCGGAACTGTGCCATACTTCAAGCCAATCATCTGAGTGAGTCCACAGGGTTCGTAGTGGCTGGGCACTACGATGATGTCTGCCCCCGCATAGATAAGGTGGGAAAGTTCTTCGTTAAAGCCCAACTCAATGTGAACATCGGGGTTGTTGTTGAGGTAGCTTTTCTCGTGGGCAAACCAAGCGCCGATCCCTCGCTCCGTAGCGGATCCCAGCAGAACAAATTGGGCATTTTTGAACAGGGAGCGGTAGATGGCATGATGCACCAAATGCACGCCCTTTTGCTCGTCCAATCGCCCGATATAGGCCACGATAGGCTTGTCAACATCCTGCAGTAGCAGCCGATCCCGCAGAGCTTTTTTGTTTTTAGCTTTATTTTCCAGCGTTTGAGCAGTGTAGCGCACGGGGATAAAGCGGTCGATCTCCGGGTTCCAAATGTCGTAATCGATGCCATTCAAAACGCCGCGAAACTTGTGCCGGTGCAAGTAGAGGGTATGGCCAAGTCCATAGCCGTAGTCGCCAAATTGCACCTCCAGCGCGTGATTGGGAGAGACCGTAGTGACAAAGTTGGAAAAAACAATTCCCCCCTTCATAAAGTTGAGAGAAAAGGGGTTGAAGTTATCGCGCAAACGGTCGTAGTGGAAGTAGTAGGGTTCGCGGTTGAGGCCGGTAGCCCAAAGAATCTCTGGGCCGCCAAAGCCTTGGTGTTTGAAGTTGTGAATGGTGTAGCACACCCGCTGGTTTCCCATGCCGTGGTACTTGTAGATCTCAAACAGCAGCACCGGTACCAACCCTGTCTGCCAGTCGTGGCAATGGATGATGTCGGGGCGCTTGTTGCTTTGTAGGAGAAACTCTAGAGCCGCCTTGCTGAAAAAAGCAAAACGCATGTTGTCATCCGGGCAGCCGTAATAACACCCGCGATTGAAGAAGTTATCGCCCGAGTGGGGCTCAATAAAAAAGCAAAGGCGGCCATGCACCCAGCCGCAGTACACCGAGCAGTGAATGGCTCCCCCGTACCAGGGCACCCAGAGATCGCGATAGGCGTCGTGCAAACCCCAGATCTGGTCGTAGCGCATCGTGTCGTACTTGGGCAAAACCAGCTCGACACAGTGGCCCCGCACCTCCAGCTCGCGGCTGAGGCCGTACACCACATCCCCCAGTCCCCCCGCCTTGATAACCGGGGCGCATTCAGACGCAATCTGCACGATGTACATTTCGAGACCTCCCGTAGCACCGCCTTAGCTTTCTTTACAAACGATAATCTTTTTGGCCTCGACAGAACATCCCTCCCAATGGCAAGGGATCCCTGCACTGGGGAACAACCTCTGGGCCGACCGGGTTCGAGCCCCAGCTGCGCCGTTTGCCGGGGAACCTGATCTACGGGAGCAGCCCTCTGGGCAATTATGGGCATTTCGATTCAAACTAGAAACGTTGAATGCACGGGGCCAGAAGGCTTTTCAAGGACTCCGTCCCGCTGGCGCGATCAGTAGCCCAGGCCTCTCACCCTAACCTGAAACGCGACTATGAACGGCTGATCCCGCTGGGGCGGTACCGTTCTTCGAGCCAAGTGCGCAGCTCATCTTCCGGGAAGGCGGCAGCCAAGGTGCCCGTTCTGGGATCGTGGGCATGCCAAAGAACATGGCCGGATGGATCCTGGCTTTACGGTAACTGCAGCCGGCTGCACCTCCCCTCGTCTCTTGCGAGCAGGCTTACTCTCTCCGGCTAGGGGTAGCCAGGGATCCTTCAAGGTCACGCGAACTCAATACCACTGCTGAGCGTAAAGGCGCTGCACCAAATAAAACACGAATAGGTTGACATCCACGCGCCGCTCGTCGATCATAAAAGACTCGATGGTGCTGGCCGGGGATCCTTCGGTGGTACAGCGGAAGAACTTGCGGCCATTCAAGGATCCCTCAGCAAACAGCACGCTAAATTGCTTCTTGCCTCCTGCAAACGCGCCGACCAGCGTCTTGCCTTCCAGGCGCAGCTCCAGATCGCTGACTCCGCGCTTTTGAAAAGCCGCAATGGCTGCCGGGATCACCTCTTCCGTGATCTGTTGCTCGAAGGGCTTTTCTTCCTTAGCAACTTTTTTCGCAGCGGCTTTGGGGGAATCCTCAGCAGCAGGCTTGGCAGCTTCAGCGGGTTTCTCGGCAGCAGCGGCCTCGGGGGTGGGTTCTCCAGACATGGGGAAACGCTCCGACAATCAGATGGGTAAAAGCCTTAGATGCAGAACAATCAAAAACTCCGTCCAGAACCGGCAAAGAGCTAGCCCTTGGGGATGTATTGGCCGACAATTTCTTCAGCAGGGATCTGGGGAAAGCCCATGCTGAAGTTGGGGGCACGCCCCTGCAGGTTATAGGCAATCTCCCCTTGCTTGAGCAGGGATCGGATGAAATGTTCCAGGTCAGACCCAATGCGGCGGATGTTGTACTCGGTCAAGTCTCGCCCCCGGTATTCTTCCACCAACTCTTCGAAACGGGCATAGACCTTTTGCAGGGCAGCATCAGTCCAGACCAGCTCGTTGTCCGGATCCACATCGAGGGTAAACAGGTCGTCGCGGGGCACGAAGTTGTTGTCGGCAGTAACTTCACCGGCAAAGATATGGACGTGACGAGTGGTGCATTTCAGCATTGCAATGGCTCCGATCCGGATCTAACCTGCTAAACAGCGTATCACTACCTAGCGCTTGTGGGGGATCCGCTATTTGCCCTCGACTTGTTCCGGCCCTCTCTATGTCTGCTGTTAATGTCTGCTGTTATTCCCCAACTGGAACGCTTGCACATAGAGGTGACCAACGTTTGCAACTTTAAGTGCGAGTTTTGTCCAGATGGGATCATGCAACGGCGGCGGGGGCACATGGAGCCCGCTCTGCTGGAGCAGATTTTGGAGGAAGTAGCGGCAACAGGGCTGGCCCGCGTGATGGCTTTTCACCTGATGGGGGAGCCGCTGCTCTACCCATACCTTTTCGAGGGTATTCGCAGGGCCGCTGAGCTTGGCCTTCGCCTGCACCTGAGCAGCAACGGCAGCACCTTTGCCCTCTGGCCGGAGCACATTGAAAAGCTGAACCGCAGCCCCTTTGCTAAGCTAACCATTTCCCTGCAAACTCCCGATCCAGTCACCTTCAGCATTCGCGGAGCACCTCCCCGCCTCACGCCGGAGCGCTACTTTGCTGGGATTACCCAATTTCTGCAGGTGCACTTGCGCTCCTCCAGCCCTACGCAGGTGCATCTCAAATTCCTGGATACTAGCCCCCACCCGTTTTTGGTGCCGCATAAGGCTCTTTCGGTGATCGATTCTGCACAGCAGATGCGCGCTCAGCTCTCGGCTTGGGCCAGACGAGCTTTGCAAGGGATCCCGGATGCACCGGCTCTCGATTGGGTAGAAGCCCAGATTGCTACTTACCGACCGGGCCGCTGGCAGCAGATCCGCATCCATCCCCGCTTGGTTTTGGAAACGTTTCCCTTGGACAGTTGGGGCAACGTGGAGACAGACCGGGTAATCCCAGCTCGCTGGGGATACTGCAATGGCGCTTCCGGTCAGGCGGGGATCCTCTACGACGGCACGGTGGTGCCCTGTTGCAAGGACTATGAAGGGCAAATCCCGCTGGGGCAAGTGACGCTGGGGGGATCCCTGGCCGAGATTTTGCGGGGCCAACCGGCCTGTGCGCTGCGACGGGGGTTCAATCGTCTGCAGGTGAACCATCCCGTTTGCCAGCGCTGTATGGGTGGAGACACTTGCATCAAAGCCTTGGCCAGACAAGTGGGTTCCGTTGTCTACTTCAAGGTGTATCGGCCTTGGAAACAGAGGCTGGATCCCGGTTGGGGACAAGTGTAGACAGTTTCGGGAAAAGTCAACGCCCCACAGCAGCGGTTTCCCTGCCGTGGGCATAGCAACAACGTGACTTTCTTTCGTGATTTCTTCTAAGGGGCTCAAGCCTTGGGAGGGAGTTCCAAGGCCAGCGGCCCCAGCAAGCCCTTGCGGTAGTCGTTGAGAACTTGCCGTGCCGCCCGCTGGGGATCCCCTTGATACCGCCGCTCGGCCAACTCCTGCACTGCAGCACCACCGGGAGGGATCGGATCCGGCCAACCGTAGCGCATTTGTAGGAGAGATCGGGCTTGGGGCTGCACCCTCAGCACTTGATCCAAAAAGTGGGCCGCCACCCGTTCGGGATCGTAGGCCGCTTCGCCGATGTCATCGCAGATGGCCAATAGAGAGGCCGCCTGTTGATCCGGCAGAGAGGGCGGTAGGATGCCCGGCGAGTCCAACAGATCCAACTCTCCCCCCAGCCGCACCCACCGCAGTTGCCGCGTCACCCCAGGACGTGCTGCGCTCTCGGCTGCCCGCCGCCCCAAAAGCCGATTCAGCAGAGCAGATTTGCCCACATTGGGAAAGCCCACCACCACCGCCCGAACGGCCCGCGGTCGCATTCCCCGCTGTTGACGCCGCATATTGACTGATTGCCCCAGTTGCAAGACCGCCTGCTTAAGGCGATTCACCCCTTCTCCTGAGCGGCCATTGGTGGGATAGACAGGGATCCCTTGCCGTAAAAAATACTCCTGCCAAGCTTTCAGATCCCCAGCCTCAATGCAGTCCGCCCTGTTCAGAGCCAGGAGGCGAGGTTTTTCCCCCAGCCACCGGCCCAGCTCAGGATGACGACTGGCCAACGGGATCCGCGCATCCAACACCTCGATGACTGCATCCACCCGCTGCAACTCTTCCCGCAACTGGCCAATTGCCTTGGCAATATGGCCGGGATACCACTGGATGGCCGGAGAACTCATGCCGCCAGAACCCTAGAAGTGGACAGCAGAAATCAACAGTGGGATCCAATCTAGCCCGATTCCCCAAAAGAGGCTCGACCTGCCGGCTGAAGTAGCCAATAATACAACGTGAGTGCCGCTGGGATCCCTTTCCTGGGCAACCTAATGTTTAACCAACGGGGGTGCGGGGGCAACAAGCCCCGCGCTCTACCCGCAGGGTTAGCGTCGGGATACAT
The DNA here is from genome assembly GCF_047461635.1 of Synechococcus sp. W55.2. Taxonomy (NCBI): domain Bacteria; kingdom Bacillati; phylum Cyanobacteriota; class Cyanophyceae; order Synechococcales; family Synechococcaceae; genus Synechococcus; species Synechococcus sp. W55.2. The sequence goes on from NZ_JANSHM010000015.1 coordinate 33,436, forward strand.
GGATCCCTGCATGCTATACCATTATCTTTTTAGTACCCAGGAATGCTGGGGAAGGGAAACCACCTGTCCAGTTGTTCTGTCGGGGGTCGTAGACCTAGACAAGTGGCGTGGGGTAGGAATACCCAACCGCGAGGTAAAGACTCCATCCCGCTGACGCCAAGGGAAGCCCGCGCTCTGTCCGTAGGACGAGCGCCGGGAGGATGTCACGAATGCTAGGGTCTGTAACAGAGGGGAGCTTGCTCAAGATCGACAGGGATCCTTGGCCAGCCGAGCCAGAGCCTCCAAATCAGCACCCACCACGCGGTTGAGAATCCATTCGGGATGTTGCTGGGCACCCATGCGTCGATAGAACTCTATCGCCGGCTGATTCCAATCCAAAACCATCCACTCCAGCCGCCCATATCCTTTGGCCACCGCCTCCTGAGCCACCCGCGCCAAGAGCGCTTTGCCAATGCCTCTGCCGCGAAACTCCGGCAACACGAACAGATCCTCAAGGTAAATCCCTGGTCGGGTCAGGAACGTGGAAAAATTGCGGAAGTAGAGGGCAAATCCCACCGCTTGCCCCTCCACTTCTGCCAACAACGCCGAGGCCAAAGCCTCTGGGCCAAACAAATAGTGGCGCAACAGATCAGCGGATCCCGTTACCAGGTGGCTCAGCTTCTCGTACTCGGCCAAAGCGCAGATGAGGTCAAACAAAACGGGCACATCTAAGGCGGTGGCAGGACGGATTTCCATACTTTTGCCTGGCTTCACAACCAATTCCTTGAATTTCCTGAGATACCGGCACGAGAACAGACCACAGTTTATTCTTGTTGTGGACAGAACGCCCAGGCAGCATCTTTTGGACGCGCAGCGTGGTGGGGGCAGCGGCAGGGGCCCAGAGGACTCACCGCACAAGGCAGGTAGGGTGACCGAGAAAAGTAACGGCAGGAGGGATCCCAGGCCGAGTCAGAAAAGAGAGTTGGCATGGCCCGGCGCTCGTCCCCGATTGAGAGGCGGCGGGATCCCCTCTTTTTCAGCAGAGGGATCAACTGAGCCCAGAACGTTAGCCCCAACCACAAGCCAACTCCCACTCAGCGCTTGCACAATTGCCCTCCCTCGTCGGCCAACAGCGTTGTCTTTCAACCAGAATCAGCCTCGGCCAGCCTGCTTGCCCAGGACTAGCGTGGCAGCCCGTTTTGGAGCTGTCCTTCCCTGCCGACAAGAACCCGAGAAAAACCGATTAGAGTGAAATATGGACTGACCCGCTGAGCCTTTGGATTCCATGACCACCTCCACCCTCGATGCTGCCGCCATCCTTGAAGCGTTGCGCCCTGTTCAAGATCCGGAGCTGCGCCGCAGCCTGGTGGAACTGAACATGATCCGGGATATTCGCGTCGAGCCTGGGCGAGTGGCCTTTACCCTGGTGCTGACCACGCCGGCCTGCCCTTTGCGAGAATTCATTGTCGAGGAGTGCAAAGCTGCCATCCGCCGGTTGACCCCCATCGAAGCCATTGATGTCACGGTAACGGCAGAAACCCCCCGTTCCCCTTCCCTGCCGAATCGCCAGTCCATCCCCGGTGTGCGCAACATCATCGCCATTTCCAGCGGCAAGGGGGGCGTGGGCAAAACTTCGGTGTCGGTGAATGTGGCCGTGGCGCTGGCCCAAAGTGGAGCGCGGGTGGGGCTGCTGGATGCCGATATTTACGGTCCCAATGTGCCGCTGATGCTGGGCCTGCAGGATCGGTCTCTGGTTGTGCAAAAACGGGAAGATGGCGGCGAAGACATCTTCCCCTTGGAAAATTACGGCGTCAAGATGGTGTCGATGGGCCTCTTGGTGGGACGGGATCAGCCGGTGATCTGGCGGGGGCCGATGTTGAACGGGGTGATCCGGCAATTCCTCTATCAGGTGCAGTGGGGAGAGTTGGACTACTTGATTGTAGATATGCCCCCCGGCACCGGCGATGCCCAATTGACCCTAGTGCAGGCAGTGCCGCTGGCAGGAGCTGTGATCGTCACCACGCCCCAATCGGTGGCCCTGCTGGACAGTCGCAAGGGCTTGAACATGTTTCGGCAGTTGGGGGTGCCCATCCTGGGTATTGTGGAAAACATGAGCTACTTCGTCCCGCCCGACCTGCCGGATCGCCAGTACGATATTTTCGGCTCAGAAGGGGGAGAGACCACGGCCCGCGAGCTTGGTGTCCCGCTGCTGGGGCGGATCCCGCTGGAAATCGCCCTGCGCCAAGGGGGAGATATGGGTACGCCTATTGTCATCGGCCAACCTGAGTCGGCTTCAGCCCGGGCCTTGAAGCAGATTGCCAAAACCTTGGCAGGCCGCGTTTCCATGTTGGCTTTGGGGGCAGGCTAGAAGCGCTCTGCTTCCACCAACGAGACCCCGAAGCTGCGTCCCCCCACCACAATCCCCTCTTGGGCCTTGCCGCGCACGGTCACTGTGCTGTTCATGGCCGGCAGCCCCTTGTCGGTGATGACCCAAAGGGAACCGCTGTTGTCTTGGAGCTCATACACACCCTGGCCGAACACCCCTATCTGGTTCACCACGCGACCGCGGACATACACATCGGTGTAGCGGGAGGGATTTTGCTCTACGGTGGCGATGGGAGTTGTGCCGATGCCCAGCCGCGCCAGTTGCCCACACCCTGCCAGGGCTAAGCTGAGGCCCAGCAGGAGCGCCAGGGATCCGCCGCGGAACGATTGGCCAAGTTGCTGTTTCATGGGTTGCTTCCACTGACGAGCACCTGCTCCCACCATAGCAAGCCGGCAGCCGATCCACGGCCAAGTCAGAACTTCTCGCCAATGCCGAAGTGCAGTTGGCCTTGGCCGGCTCCGCCTTGCCCAACCGCGTAGTCGATGCGCAGCGGCCCCAAGGGAGATTGGATGCGAATGCCGACCCCCAGCCCCAAACCACTGCCCGGCTTGTTGCGCACCAGGGCAGGATTGCCGGCCACCGCAGCTCCACTGCCCAAATCGGTGCCGTAGTCGGCAAAGACCACTGCCCCCACCGGGTCAAAAAGGGGGAAACGCAACTCGGCGGTTGCCGTAGCAAAGCTGCGACCGGAACCGATACCCCCCTCAAAAAAGCCCCGCACCGAGTTGCCGCCACCAATGGCAAAAGCATCGTAGGGAGCCAAGTCGCCGATGGTCGTGCCCGCCCGCACATCAAAGGCCAATACCTGCGGTCGCTCGCTGCGGGTTTGAAACAGGTTGACGGGGATGAACTGGCTGTAGCTGGCCTCGAGGCGGTTGGCATTCAAGCCATTTTGAAACAGACGTACCGACTGTTCTGTGGAGATGCGAAAGACCGAGCCCTGGCTGGGGCTGTTGGGGTTGTCGCGGGTATCGTTGATGAGGCCGAGGCGCAGGGTGGTGTAGCTGTCTTGGCCGCTCTCGCTGAAGGTAATCGGGTTGCCCAGCACATCGAAGCGCTGCTGCTCCCCGTTGCTGTTGCGAGCTTCTACAAATTGGATGCGGGTGCCCAAGCTGGCCCGCCAATTGCCCCCAATCGGGCGAGAGAAAGTCACCCCGCCACCAAGACGGTTGATGCGCACGGGATCCCCATTGGGCAGGGTGAATCCCTCATTAAAGACAAAGCTGGAGCTCTGCTGGTTGGAGATGTTGACGTTGTAGGAGGTGGGAATGTCCAGCGTGGCAATCCGCGGGTCGGTGAAGTTTAAGTCGAAGAGGGTTTCGTTGGTGCCCACCTGCACGTTGAAGCTGGCACTCTGGTTGTTGCCGCCCAAGTTTTGTTCGGAGACGTTGAGGCCGGCGAAGACCCCTGTGGCGGAGCTGACGCCGATGGTGCCTCCCAAAGTGCCGGTGCGACGTTCTTCCACGTTCACCACCACCACCACCTTGTCGGGATCCTGGCCGGGGTTGAGCCCCACATTCACGTCCTGAAACAGGTTGAGATTAAAAACCGCCTGCAGGTCTTCCTGGATTTGGTTGCGGTTAAACACATCCCCCGGCTTGGACTTCAGCTCGCGGGTGATGATGAAGTCGCGGGTTTTGGTGTTGCCCTGAACGCGAATATCCTCGATCACCCCTTCGGCGATTTCCAGGGTGATGGTGCCGTCTTCAGAGGAGCGCACATCCGTCACTTTGGCCAGCACGTAACCCTTATCGGCGTACCACTGCTCGATCTCGGCCACCGCCGATTGCAGCTTGCCAAAGTTGAGCACCCGCCCTTCCTGGTCGGCAAAGGCGGCCCGCAGCACTTCCGGATCCAGAACTTTCGCCCCTTCCGTGCGCACGGCTTTCAGGATTGGGTTGGGCTTGACCTCAAAGGTGACCCGCACCCCCAAAGGCGTATCGGAAGGCACTGCCCGCACATCGGCAAACAATCCGGTGGCAAACACGGCATTGATGTCTTCCCGCAACTGGGATCGGGTGGAAACCTCGCCGGCGCGGGTGCGGATGACGCTGTAAACCCGGTTGATCAGCTCCGGATCTTCAGTGCCCTCAACCACTACCTCCGCTACCAACACTTCTGGCTCGCCGGCAGTGGGGGGTGGGGTGGGGGAGGGCTGGGCGGGGGTGTCGCCACCGGTGCGCAGGTCGAGGGTGCCGGGCTGAGGAACCGATTGCGCCCAAGCCGGGGATCCCATCAGCAGAGCGCTACGGGACGCTTCAGCAAACGCAAAAGCGGTGCTGAGCACCATCCCGCGGGTGAGCGCTGAAGTTAGCCAAGGGCGAAGTTGCCTGGAACGATTCATGGGGATCCCTCGCACACCAAAAAGCAAGATTGCAGAGCCGGGCCAAGCTTGCGTTAAAACCCTCTGCCGCCCAGCAGCGGACAATTGCCCTGGATTATATCAATCCCCATCCACCCAGATCCGAGCGTGGCCGCGAACCGGATTGCGGACTTGGGCAGTCTGGAGTGCAAAAAGCAGCCTCCCCCGCTCAAGGCAGGCGCAGGGATCCCCGGTGATGGGAGCAGGAGTGGGAGGCAAAGAGCGGCTGCTCCTCCAGCCCCAACTGTCGGCGTACTGTTGTGGGGGAACGTTGGGCAGGATCAGGACGGTGTTTTGCAGGACGTTGCTTTGCAGGGTGGTGGCGTTGCCGTTCAGGATCGCCATCTGCTGGGTGTGGGAAGTCTGAGCCAGGACGGCTGGAGCAAACCCGAAGCCGAGCAGAGCTGCCACTCCGGGGAGGAGGAGTTGGGTGGACAACATCGAGGATTCTCCACAAGACGCCAGGATGCCGACACTTTAGCCTGCTTTGCCCTCCGCTGAGTTGCCGCAAAAAAAGCTACGTGATGGGGAGGGATCCCTGCTGGGGACGTACAGCCGCGCGGCCCAGATCCACAAAAAAGCCTGCAGAGAGTGCTCTGTGCAGGCCTGCCTTACTCATCTTGATTGTCTTGATTGAGCTTGGAAGGAGAAGCCGGCCCCGCTAAGGAGCCCCAGGGGAAATTAGCTCCCCGGCTCAAACACTTTCAGATCGACCACCTTCCCCCCTTGGAACGTCCAGTGGGCAAAGGTTCCAGCCACATCCCCCTTCTCGTCGAAGTCCAGCGAGCCGGAAGCGCCGGTATAGTTGATGTCTTCCCCTTTCTTCAGCAGCTCTACCGCCTTAGCCCACTCGCCGGGCAAGATCTCAGTGCCGGGGGGATTGGCCACTTGGCGCAAGGCATCGCGAACGGCAGTGCCATCGGTGCTGCCGGCTTTTTGGATGGCCAAAGCTAAGAGGAAGGCGGCGTCATAGGCGGTGTCAATGTAGGGGGTGGGAGGTAGCTCCCCGTAGGCAGCTTTGTAGGCGTCCGCAAAGGTCTGGTAGGCCTTGCTGTCGGTGAGGGCCTGGGGCGAGGTGCCGATGGATCCCTCTAGCTTGTCGGCTCCCACCTGGGCTGCCACATCGGGAGAGCGCATGCCATCTGTGAAAATAAATCGGTCAAATAGACCTTCTTCCAAAGCTTGCCGCAAAATGACCACGCCGTTTTCGGGGTAGCCAATCAGCACCAACGCCTGGGGATCCCCTTCCTTGAGTTGGGTCAGCTCACTGCGGTAGGAAGCCTTGCCGGGCTCGTAGGGAACAGCCTTGGTGATCTTGCCGCCCTGCTTTTCAAAGGCCGCCTTAAAGCTGTCGGCGAGGCCCTTGCCGTAGTCGTTGTTGATGTAGATGACTGCCAGCCGCTCCAGCTTCTCTTCGCGGGTGACCTGAGCTAGGGCTACCCCTTGGAAAGCATCAGAAGGAACGGTGCGAAACAGAAAATCGTTGTCCTCTAGGGTGGTGATGGTGGGGGCGGTGGAAGCGGGGGAAATTTGCGGGATCCGATTGGGAACAGAAACCGTCGTGGCCACCGGAATGGTGATGCCACTGCCCAAGGCGCCGATGATGCCGGCCACCTTCTCCACGTTGACCAACCGCTGAGCTGCGTCGATAGCCGGCTGAGCCGACGTCTGGTCATCCGCTTCGACCACTTGGGCAGGGGATCCCAAAATGCCACCGGCAGCGTTGATTTGGTCGAGGGCCAACTTGATGCCCTTGAGGCAATTTTCTCCGTAGGCCTGCAAATCTCCTGTCAAAGACAGCAGAGCCCCAATTTTGACCGGCGTTTGAGCCGCCTGCTGGGCTGTGCCGGGCAGCAGAGTGGTGGCCAGAGCAGCAGCCGTGAGGGCAGCCGCCGCCGCAAAAGCGCGTCGAGTGAGTTTATTCATCCGAGACATAACCAACAACCTCCTGCGAGGGAAGAGAAAGTAGAACTCAGATCGCAAAAGCCGAGTGTTGAATCGTATCCATCAGACGTTGGCTCACCTCAAAGCGTTCCCCATTCCCTCAAAAATAAAGAGGGCTCCAGAAAACAGGCGGGCCAGACTCCGTATCTTGCTTGTTCCTTGGCCGCTACAAAGCCGGCTACAACCTCCAAGGGCAGTTGCCCCCGTAGGAATCCAGGAAGGATAATGGGCAAACCCGGCAATTGGGCTCATTATGAAATACTGAACCCATTGGGCAGCGGGGTTCTTCCGAGGCAGCGGCGTGATTGTTATCGACGACATCTCCAAGCGGTTTGGCGGCATTAGCGCGGTGGATCACTGTTCCTTCCGCATCGAAACCGGTCGGATTACGGGCTTGATCGGCCCGAATGGGGCAGGGAAGACCACGCTCTTTAACATCATCGCCGGGTTTATTCGGCCCAGCAGCGGGCGCATCTGGCTAGATGGGGAAGACATCACCGGCCTGCCCCCTCACCATCTGTTCCGTCGAGGGCTGGTGCGCACCTTTCAGATCCCGCGGGAGTTTGGCCGCATGACCGTCTTGGAGAACTTGATGGTGGTTCCCCCCAACCAGATAGGGGAAAACCTGTTCGCCACTTGGTTTGGTTGGCGGCGGGTGCAACGACAAGAACGCAACCTGCAAGCTCGGGCGGAAGAGGTTCTGGAACGGCTGAACCTGATCCATCTGCGGGATCAACTGGCCATCACCCTTTCCGGCGGGCAAAAAAAACTCCTGGAACTGGGACGTACCTTGATGACCGATGCGCGGGTGATCCTGCTGGATGAACCGGGGGCCGGCGTCAACCGCACTCTGCTGGCGGATTTGATGCGTTTTATCGAGTATCTCAACCGCGAGCGCGGCTGCACCTTCTGCATCATCGAGCACGATCTGGATCTGGTGACCCGTCTCTGCGACCACGTGGTGGTCATGGCTGCCGGCAAGGTTCTCACCCAGGGATCCATGGAGGAGATCAAACAAAACCCAGCCGTGCGGGAGGCCTATTTGGGATCTGTGGCACTGGCCGACTCCCTAAACCCACCCCAACCCTCCCCTCTGCCTTCGGAGGGATCCCTCTCATGACCCCTTTGCTGGACATCCAAGATCTCTACAGCGGCTACCGGGGGGTGGACATCCTCAAGGGGATCCACCTGAAGGTGAACCCCGGGCAAATTGTGGTGATCATCGGCCCCAATGGAGCCGGCAAATCGACGGTGCTGAAATCCTTATTTGGCTTGGCCACCATCCGCTCAGGCCGAGTGCTGTTTCAGGGATCCGACATCACCCACTTGCCTGCCGAGCAACTGGTGCAGCGGGGAATCGGCTTTGTGCCCCAGACCAACAATGTCTTCCCTTCCCTCACCGTGCAAGAGAACCTGGAGATGGGGGCCTTCATCCGACGCGACAACCCTGCCGCCCAACTGGAGCGGGTTTATGAGCTGTTTCCACCCCTGAAAGAGAAACGACGCCAAGCGGCGGGATCCCTATCGGGTGGACAACGGCAGATGCTGGCCATAGGGCGAGCGTTGATGGTGGAGCCGCAGTTGTTGTTGCTGGATGAGCCGACCGCCGGCCTGTCACCGCTGTACATAGAACAGACCTTCGCCCTCCTGCAAGAGATCAACCGTCTCGGCATCAGCATCCTCATGGTGGAGCAGAATGCCAAGCAGGCCCTGAAGATGGCGGACTGGGGCTATGTTTTGTCCACCGGAGAGAACCGCTTTGAGGATACCGGCCCCAACCTGCTGAGCAATCCTGAGGTGCTGGAGCTGTTTTTGGGTGGTTGAGGCCCTCACCCCCCTCCCCTTTCCCAGAAGGAGAGTCAAGCGGGACTGGCCATTTGCTGCTTGCGCAGTTGAGCTGCTTGGTTGAGAAGAGCCTCCACAAACGTCATCGCTTCTTGGGCAGAGTGACCGGCAGTGAGTTGGGCCAGTTCTTCGCGGCGTTCCCGTTCTCCCAAAAGCTCCACCCGCACAGAAGTTCGTTTTTGGTGCACCACCTTGTGAACCCGCAGGTGGTGATCCGCCAAGGCAGCGATCAGGGGTTGGTGGGTGACGCAGAGGATCTGGTGATCTCGGGCAATGCTGTGCAGCTTGGTGGCGATGGCTTGCGCCACTTTGCCCGACACGCCGGTATCGATCTCGTCGAAAACCATGGTGGCCACCGGATCGATGCGGCTGAATACGGCTTTCAAGGCCAGCAGAAAACGGCTCATCTCGCCGCCCGAGGCAATGCTGGCCAAAGGTTGAAGAGGCTCACCCGGGTTGGGGCTAATCCAAAAACTCACCTGATCCACCCCCTCTGCTGTCGGGGGGCCGGGTTGGATCTGCACCCGGAATTGCACTGCGCTCATCCCCAGCGGGCTGAGCTCTTCTATGAGGGCCTTTTCCAGTTGACAGGCCGCTTGTTGCCGCAGTTGAGAGAGCACCTGGCAATGGCGCTCCAGGTCTTGGGCAGCTTTGTCCAGCCGCACCTGCAATTCCTCTAGGTCGGTGTTGTCTCCTCGCAGTTGGGCCAACTCCGTCTGCACCCGCTCCGCATGGGCCATCACCTCGGCCAAGGTCGGGCCGTATTTGCGGCAGGCTTGTCTGAGTTGCGCCAAGCGCCGTTCAATTTTGTTCAACCGACCGGGATCCGCCTCCAGCGTCTCGCCGTAGCGAACCAGCTCCCGCCCCACCTCCTCCACCTGAATGAGAGCGCTGCTGACCATTTCCGCCAGAGGGGCTAGGTCGGGATCCCGCTGGGTCATGGTCTGGAGCAGCCGCTCTACCTGGCCCAACAGATCGGCGATGGCCGGTGAGCCGCTGTCGTTTTGATAGAGCAATTGGTGAGCTGCGTAGCTTTGCTGTTGCAGTTCCACGCGGTGGGCCAGGCGCTCCCGTTCCCGCTCCAGCTTGGCCATTTCGTCGGGATCCTCCAGGCGCAGGGCGGCCAGCTCTTGCGCTTGAAACTCCAGTAGGTCTAGCCGTTGCAGGCGCAGTTGTTGGCTTTGCTGGCGGGATTCCACCTCTGTTTTCAGATGGTTCCAGGTTTGGTAAAGGGCAGCCACCTCCGCCCGTGTTCGCAACAGCTCTTCGCCGCCAAAATCGTCCAGCCAACGGCGCTGGGTTTGCGGAGATTGGATTTGAACGGTTTGCCCCTGGGCGGTGATCTCCACCAATTTGGCCCGCAGGTTGAGCATCTGGGCTTTGTTCACCAGCACCCCATTCACCCGCAGGCGGCTGGTGAGCTTGCCGTTGCGCAACACCAGCTCGCGACTACAAACCAGGCCCTCCTCTAGGGGGTCGATGTGCTCTTGTTCTAGCCAGGCTTGCAGTTCAGGATTAGGACTGAAGATCGCTTCCACCAGACCTCGTTCGCTGCCAGTTCGCAGAGCCCGAGCTGTACCTCCTAGAGCTGCATCCAGCGCATCGAGGATGATGGATTTGCCGGCCCCGGTTTCTCCGGTGAGCACGTTTAGCCCCGCTCGAAAAGGGATCTCCAATTGCTCGATCAGGGCAAAGTTCTCGATCCGCAGCAGGCGCAACATAGGGATCCCGTGGGCTCAGCGTGCCGTTGGCAGTTTTCAGGATAGGGCTTGCGGGGTCGCTCTGTCCCACGTTAGCGTACCCACCATCCCTCGGCGGACGGGTACAGCGGCCAGCGGGGAGTCTGTTATTGCAGGGGTGGGGAGCACCACCCGTTCTGGTTTGGGGATCCCCTCGGGGAAATTGGCAGCCCGGCTCAGCCCACCAGGGGGTAGCGCTCCATCAGGTAGCAGAGGCAGTCTTGGCGGATGATGCGGCTGTTGAGGGTGAGCATGCCCGGCATGATGGGCACGCTGGTGCGAATTTCTCCATTGCAGGCATAGAAAAAGCGATCCGCCACATTTTGGCCCTGCTCGTCTTGCACCTCCAGGTGGAAGCCGTTGTTCGTCCAGCCAATAGGGGTGTGGGGGGGAAGCTCCCGAAAATTGAGGAGATCCAAATCCGGCGGGAAGCGGATGTGGGAGGGGGATCCCTCTTGGTCGCCATTCTCTTCCCCAAAGCTGAAGCTCACCTGATCCGGGACTTTGACAATGGCGACGCTGTGGAAGAGGTCGATATCTTGGCTGAGGACAGGGCGCTGCGGGATCGCCGACAGGTGCAGGCAGGCTTCCAGAAATTCGTAGGCATGCTGGGTGCCATAGGGCTGATCCGGCTTGCCGCATTCCAGGGTCACCGCCGGGCAGAAGCGCCCGAAGGCCATGCTCTGCACCCCTTCTGGCTTGGTGAAATAGAGGACGGTGCGCCCAAACAAGGTGGCCAGGTGCAGGGTAGGGGCATCCAGGTGATTGACACAGGCGTAGTGGGGGTTGGTGCCCGTGTTGTTGTGGATATCGACGCTGGCAAAAACGCCCCGCTGCTGCATTTGCTGCAGGACGGCCTGGGCCATGGCATGTTCGGGGGTGGAGCCGGAGCCCCAAATGCGGTTGTAGTCCGGTTGGCCATCTAGCCGCCGTTGCCGGTGGCGGGCAGCCTGCACGTTGCCAATGAAAAGGGAAAGAGAACGGGGCAATTCCCGCTGGGCGTGGTGGCGGAGGAGCTGCCGCACCGCCTGCCAACCGGTGGTTTCGTTGCCGTGCAGCAGGACGGACACAAACAGGGCCGGATCCCGTCGCCCCGGCAGATGGATGAGGGTTGGCCCACCCAATCGGTCGTAAAGCTGATGGGCCTCTAGATCCAGCAGTTGATCCGGTAAATGATCGAGGACGGTGAGCATGCTGTTTGGGCTAAGAGGCTCGATTCAAACTTCTGGCTTCCGGCCCTAGAGTGGGAGGGAGCGGGAGTCCAAATGAACCGTTTCGCTGCGGTAGCTCGGGTCGCGAAAGACCCTCTGAGCAAGAATCTGCCCGCTCGAAATTTGAGCAAGGGTCCACCCTGCCGCTGCGGTGGCCCACCGCTGGTACAACCGGCTGTGGAGAGAGCCCTAGCTGAGATCCCAGGTGTGTACCGGTTGGCCTTGCCGCTGCCGTTCCCAGTAGGCACAGGTCAATTGTTGCATATCTTTACCATGCCGAGCCACGTAGCGGCGCTGCCAGGTGGCCCCATTCTGCCCCGACTCCACCCGGGCGCGGAGAATGCCCAGGTACTCCTGAATATCGGAGGGGGCCAGATCCAGTTGAACCAAACCCGCCTCTGCTTGGGGGATCAGCTCTTCCAGCAGCAATTGGCGCAGGGATCCCTGCCAACCCTTGAGCCAAGTGATGGGGGCCTCCAGGCCGAAGCGGGCAGCCGTGTAGAAATTGGCGCGGCACTGGGCAAAGCTCAGCTCCTGCTCGGGGGGGACGGGCTGGGATCCCAAGGCTTGTACCAGGCCAAAGTAGAAGGCCGCGTTGGCGATCATGTCGGGTAGGGTTGGGCCTGCCGCTGCCACCCGCTGTTCGATGCGCAAGTGGGGAACGGGATCCAAGCCGATGAGGGGGCGGTTCCAGCGCCAGATGGTGCCGTTGTGGAGGCGCAAATGGGCCAGCTCTGATGGGGAAGTGGCTAACCTTTGTGGCAATACCACCGGGTAGCGATGCAGGTTTTCCCAGAACAGCTCCATCAGGGATCCCTGTACATAGCCTTGCCCGAAGGTGACGCGGGGGCAGTGGGTGGGGGAGGGCGGGGGTGGCCCATCCAAAGCTTGCTCAAACAAAGGGATGCGGGTTTCTGCCCACAGATCGTGCCCGAACAGGTAGGGGGAATTGGCCGCCAGCGCCACCAAAGGGGCCGAGGCGATGAGAGAAGCGTTGAAGTAGCGGGCTGCCTGGTGGGGGGCCACCTGCAGATGGATTTGGAAAGAGGTGGTTGCCGCTTCCAGCATGATGTCCGGGTGGGTAACCCGCAACCGCCCAGCCGGTCCTTCGATATCTAGCCCCAGGGAAGGGATCGCTTGGGATTGCTCACGCCGGTGCAAGTTCAGGATTTGCTCATTGAGGGCCAGGTAACGCTTGCGGGGGGAGATCATCTCCAAGGTCAGTTGCTTTTGCTGCACCGTGGGCAAAATCCCGATCATCATCAACCCCGCCTGCAAGTGTTCGGCCACCTGGCAACAGCGATCCCACGTTTGGCCCAGCTCTTGCTGAAACTGCCGCAGAGCCAAGCCGGTCAAAACTTGGGGCCGGCTGTTGATCTCCACGTTAAACTGGGCCAGTTCCGGCACCACCAGCGGATCATTCACCGCTTCCAGGTAGGCTGAGTTGATCGGGGCCGGATCCCCCTGAGGGGTGACCAGCCACGCCTCCAGCTCAAACCCGCCCACCGGGGATCCCTGGGCAAAGGGCCGGCAGGCGGGATCCAGCCCCGGCGCACCGGCCAACCAGCGCTCGAGCAACTTCGTCTCTTGCTGGAGCCGAGCTGCAAACTGAGCAAAGTCTGCAGTACCAAAACGGAGGCAGGTGATCTCCTGGCCCATGGGAACAACTCCGCAGCTTTTGGGAATGAGGTTAATCGCTGTTGCCGGGATCTCGACACCCCTAGCTTTACTTAGCCCGCAGTGATGGATACATCTTCAATGCGCAGGGCGGGAAAGGCAGCCGTGCCGTTGAAAACCGTTACTTCCTGGGAAATGGCGGAGATATTGCGCAAACAATCGTAGAGATTGCCGGCAATGGTGGTCTCCAGGATGGGGCGTTTCTCGCCGCCTTTGACCAAGAAGCCCCCTTTCACCACCCCAGAAAAGTCACCGGTAATGGGGTTGCTGCTGCCGGAGAGGCGGGTGACGATAACTCCCCGATCCATCGCGTAGAGCTCGGACAGGGGGGTTGTCCCTGGGGCCACCCTCAGGCAAGCCGGCCCTACTCCCGGCAGGCTGCCTGCTCCCCCTGTGGCATGGCCGTTGGAGGGAACGCCAGCAGCGCGGGACTCGTAGCTGTTGTACATGAAGTTGCAGAGGATCCCTTCGTGAACCAAGGGGGTGATTTGGCGAGGGATCCCTTCGCGGTCGAAGGGCTCAATGGGGTAGCCGGGCAGGCCCAGGCCTTCAGAAACCACGGTGAGCAACGGGCTGGCGATCCGGGATCCCATTTTTTGCGCCAAGGGGCTTTTGCCTTTGCGCACCGCATCCGCCCCCAGCACAAAGAGGAGATCCCCTAGAAACTCCTCCACCACATCTGGCGGCAGGACAATGGGGCCGCGGAAGCTCTCCCCCTCGCCAGCCCCCAGCGCGCCCACGCATTTCTGGACAAAGCGATCAAAAGCCCGCTCCAGCGCCGGCACCAGATCAGCCCGCTTCTGCACACTGTCGCCGTCGTAGGCAAAGCTGCCCACCTCGTCCCCGTCGATGGCCATGCCAAACAGGGATCCCCCCGCCTCGACACTGTGGTAGTTGGCCCGGATGCCGGTGGAAGAGGCGATGGCCAGGGTCTCTTCCTCCACGCTGAGGGAGCCGCTGTCGATGGTGATGCGAGGGTCTTTGGAGCGCACCCACTCCAGCAATTGGGATCCCAACTGGGTCAGCTCGGCGGCATCCAGTTCCAGCAGGCCTGGGTCGAGGGCAAAGGGCACCTGGGGCAAAGGTTGGGGCTCCGGCAGCCCGTTGAGGGGATCCGCCGGCGAAGCCTTGGCCATGGCTACAGCCTCAGCCGCCGTCTCGACCAGCTCTTCCGGGCGGTTGGAGGTGGCAAAGCCCAGCCTGCCGTCGCAGAAAACCCGGATGCCGAACAGGGTCTCGCTGCTGCTGCGGGCCAGGTTGAGGTCATTTTTCTCAAAAGTGACTTCCGTTTCCCGGCCTGAGTTGGCAAACACTTCTGCCTGGTCGGCTCCAGCGGCCAACGCCTTGTACACACCCTGTTCACAGAGATCCAGCAGGTTTTCCGGGGAAATGATGGAGCTGGGCATAGAAAGCGGGATAGCAAGAGGACAGTCCTATTATCGGCCATGGCTCAGAGCTACTTTTCCCTGACCCCCTGCCGTCTATGGAGTCCCAGCACCAACCCCTTCGTCCAACAACGTCACTCTGGTGCGCACCTTCCGGCCCGCTCCCCCTGGGCAACAATCAGCAGAGAGCATGACTCTAGTCAATAATAAGCTCAACTATACTGAAAATAATGTATAATATGTTCAGTACGGATTACTACC